>JALYUM010000021.1 GCA_030853745.1 Pseudomonadota bacterium
AGGCCGATCCGTTCAATCCCATCAACCGGCGCATCAGCATTGTGGTCATGAACAAACGTACTGAAGAAGCGGTGATCCGCGATGGTTCCAGCATCGACGTGGCCACCGATGGATCGACGGACGCCGCGACAAATGACACGCCCGAGGCACCTGCTGCAAAAGGCGCGGCCTCGGCCGTATCGCCCGATGTGGCCAAAGTGGTAGCGGCAGTTGCCGCTGTCAAATAACTGTCGTGCCGCCGGAATGGAGAAAAGAATGAGCAGAAAAAAAATCCTCGGATCGCACGTGAAACGCCTGTTGTCGGGCGTGTCGGCCCATGGCGGACGTCACCTGACCGAGGTCGAAACCGATTTGATGCAGACCGAACGTTTGCTGGAAGAAGCGGTCGAACGTCTGACCAGCAGCTTCATGGCCATCCACCACACGGTGGGGGCGCGCCAGGGCACGATCGACCTCTTGCTCGCTGGCGGTACGCCGAGCGCTGAAGATTCCGCGCGCCTGCTCGACATGTCGGGCGAGGTCGGCATGCACGTCAACTCGGCCATTACCAGCATGCAGTTCCAGGACATGACCAGCCAGTTGATCGACCGGACGCTGAAACGCGTCACCGGCCTGCGCGATTTTCTCGGCACGCTGTCGTCGCATGGGGACGATCTGTTGCCGGAGTCGAGCAACGATGAAGTTGTCGATCGTCTCGGCAAGGTCAGCATGGCGCTGGCGATCCAGTCGCTCGAACTGCGCACGGTGCTGCGCAAATCGGTCAACCAACAACATCTGGACAGTGGCGACATCGAGCTTTTCTAGCGCGCCATCAACCCACATCAAGAACAATCAACAGGAGCACCACTATGGCAAAAACAATTCTCGCAGTCGACGATTCCAGCTCATTGCGGCAGATGGTCGCTTTCAGCCTGAAAGCTGCCGGCTATAACGTGATCGAGGCGGTCGATGGCCAGGATGGGCTGGACAAGGCGCGCCAGCAGGCAGTGGACCTGGTGCTGACTGACCAGAACATGCCGCGCATGGATGGTTTGTCGCTGATCAAGCTGTTGCGCGGCTTGCCGGATTATGCCAAGACGCCGATCCTGATGCTGACGACCGAGTCGTCGGACGAAATGAAACAAAAGGGCCGTGCGGCGGGCGCTAACGGCTGGCTGGTCAAGCCGTTCGATCCGCAGCGCCTGATCGAAGTCGTCAAAAAAGTCATCGGTTAAATGTGCCAATGAGCGTGCCAATGAGCTTGCCAGTGCGCACACGCGACGCCGGGTCGACGCCATGACGATCGATATCAGCCAGTTTTTTCAGGTCTTCTTCGACGAAGCCGAGGAGCTGCTCGCCGAAAAAGAGCGCTTGCTGCTGGGCGTCGATGTGGCGGCGCCGGATCCCGAGGACCTGAACGCCATTTTCCGTACCGCCCACTCGATCAAGGGCGGTGCGTCGACGTTCGGCCTGACCGATATGACCGAGGTGACCCACATCCTCGAGTCGCTGCTCGACCGTATCCGGAAGGGCGAGATGGCCCTGACCGGCGTCCACGTCGACGCTTTTCTGGCCGCCAAAGATATTCTTAAAATGCAACTTGACGGGCACCGTAACGGCGCAGTCGTCGACCAGGATGCCGTGGCCGATGTGCGCATGATGCTGCAGGATCTGTCGCAGGATGTGGTGGCTCCGTCCGCCTTGCCGGCGCCATCGTTCCTGCAGGTGGTGTCGAAGCCGGCCGTGGTGCCGGGCGACGGCGCACGCCGGTTCCGCATCGAACTGCCGAAAGTTGAGCAGCGCGACATCAACGCGCTGGTCGCCGAACTCGGTTTGCTCGGGCGTGTGGCGGAAACGCCAATCGACGGCGGGCGCAGCGCCATCATCGTCACCACGCACGAGTCGCTCGACGACATCGTGGCCATCTGCTCGTTCGTCCTCGATCCGGAAGACTTGAAAATTTTCGAGGCGCCGGCATTGAGCCCGGAACAGCGCGCGCTGGAAGATGCCGAGCGTGCACGCGTGGAAGCCGACCAGGGTTTTGGTTTCTTCGACAGTGTCGATGTCCCGGAACCGGCGGCCGGTGCCGACGACCGTTCGGAAGACGAACGCGGCTATGGCTTTTTCCAGCCGATCGAGTACATCCGTGCCGAAGCCGGGGTGGTGGCCGAACCGGAGGAAATAAAGCCGCTGGATGCGGTCGTCGTGGCCGATGGTCCGGG
Source organism: Pseudomonadota bacterium (assembly GCA_030853745.1). Taxonomy (GTDB): domain Bacteria; phylum Pseudomonadota; class Gammaproteobacteria; order Burkholderiales; family Burkholderiaceae_D; genus JALYUM01. The sequence goes on from JALYUM010000021.1 coordinate 2,202, forward strand.
TGAAAAACGGCGCAAGGACGACAAGGTTGCCGCCCATGGCGCCGAAGCGTCGTCGATCCGCGTGTCGATCGAAAAGGTCGACCAGCTGATCAATCTGATCGGCGAGCTGGTCATCACGCAGGCGATGATCGAGCAGCGCAGCGAGCATCTCGATCCGATGAAGGACGAGCGCCTGCTGAATTCGATTGGCCAGTTGACCCGCAACACGCGCGATTTGCAGGAAGCCGTGATGTCGATCCGCATGATGCCGATGGACTTCGTGTTTTCGCGCTTTCCACGCATGGTGCGCGATCTGGCTGCCAAGCTGGGCAAGAAAGTCGATTTCATCACGAATGGCGCCGCTACCGAGCTCGACAAGGGCCTGATCGAGCGCATCGTCGATCCTCTGACGCACCTGGTGCGCAACAGTATCGACCATGGCATCGAAATGCCGGCCATCCGTGCGGCTGCCGGCAAGACCGAAAACGGCCGGTTGTTCCTGTCGGCCGTGCATCAGGGCGGCAATATCATCATCGAAGTGGCTGATGACGGCGGCGGGCTGAACCGTGAACGCATCCTGGCCAAGGCCAGACAGAATGGCTTGCCGGTCAGCGACACGATGCCTGACGCCGAGGTCTGGCAACTGATTTTCGCCCCGGGTTTCTCCACCGCGGAAACCGTGACCGATGTGTCCGGCCGTGGCGTCGGCATGGACGTCGTGAAACGTAACATCACGGCCATGGGCGGCCAGGTCGATATCCGCTCGGCAGCCGGGTTCGGGACCACCATCTCGATTTCGCTGCCGCTGACGCTGGCCATTCTGGACGGCATGTCGATTCGCTGTGGCGAAGAAGTGTACATTTTGCCGCTCGGCTTCGTCATCGAATCGTTGCAGCCGCAACCCGAGGACGTCAAGGAAATCGCCGGCATGGGCCGCGTGATCAAGGTGCGCGGCGAGTATCTGCCGTTGGTGCCGCTGCACCTGATGTTCGACATCGTTCCGCGCAACAGCGACCCATGCCAGGGTATTTGTGTGATCGTCGAGACAGAAGGGCGTAAAGCTGCGCTGTTTGTCGACGAACTGGTTGGCCAGCAGCAAGTTGTTGTGAAAAACCTCGAATCAAATTACCGCAAGGTGACCGGCATTTCCGGCGCCACGATCCTCGGCGACGGCGGCGTTTCGCTGATCCTCGACGTTACCGCACTGTTGCGCTCGTCACGCCAGCTGGCCGGCGACGGTGCACTCTCCGATTCCGCCATTTCATCACCGTTTTAACTACAAGGAAACACCATGTCCATCCAGACCTCCAACAAACTGTCCGAAACCCACGACGGCGCCGGCAGCGAGTTTCTCGCCTTCACGCTGGGTTCCGAAGAGTACGGCATCGACATTTTGAAAGTGCAGGAAATTCGTGGCTACGAAGCCGTCACCCGGATTGCCAATGCGCCTGAATTCATCAAAGGTGTCATCAACCTGCGCGGCATCATCATCCCGGTGGTCGATATGCGCATCAAGTTCAAGCTGGGCACGCCTGTGTACGACCAGTTCACCGTGGTGATCATCCTGAACATCGGTGGACGCATCATGGGCATGGTGGTCGACAGCGTGTCGGACGTCACCACGTTGATGCCGGACCAGATCAAGCCGGCGCCGGAAATGGGCACGGCCTTCAATTCGGACTACATGATCGGCCTCGGCACCATCGATGAGCGCATGCTGATCCTGATGGACATCGACAAGCTGATGTCGTCGAACGACATGGGTCTGATGGAAAGCATCGCCGCATAAGGCGGTGGTTGCATCGGTTTCTCGCAGCCAATTACACACAAGCAGGTAAAACACAGTGCTGCCAAATAAACAGGAAACCGTCAAGGAATTCGACTTCACCCGCCGCGACTTCGAGCGCGTGCGCGGGCTCATCTACCAACGCGCCGGCATCTCGCTGGCCGACAGCAAGCAGGAAATGGTCTACAGCCGCCTGGCGCGGCGCCTGCGCGCGACCGGGATTGTGTCGTTCGTCACCTATCTCGATGCCCTCGAGGCCGGACGCATGGACGCCGAGTGGGAGTCTTTCACGAATGCGCTGACCACGAACCTGACGTCGTTTTTCCGCGAAGCGCACCATTTCCCCTTGCTTGCTGAACATGCCTCGCGCCTGCGTCCAACCGCTGGCGCGCCGATGACGATCTGGTGTTCGGCGGCATCGACCGGCGAAGAACCGTATTCGATCGCCATGACGGTATGCGAAGCGTTTAAAACGCTCACGCCCCCGGTGCAGATCATCGCCACGGATATCGACACGAATGTGCTGGCCACTGGCGCCGAGGGTGTCTACGGCATCGACCGGCTGGAAAAGATGTCGCCCGAGCGCGCCAAGAAATTTTTCCTGCGTGGCAAAGGTGCGCAGGAAGGGTTGGTGCGCATCCGACCGGAACTGCGCCAGCTGATCAGCTTCAAACCGCTGAACCTGCTTGGTGATGCGTGGCCGTTGAAGGGACCGTTCGACGTCATCTTCTGTCGCAACGTCATGATTTATTTCGACAAGGACACGCAGCGCAAAATTCTGTCGCGCTTTGTGCCGCTGATGAAACCGGATGCGTTGTTGTTTGCCGGCCACTCGGAAAATTTCCTGTACGTCTCCGATGCGCTACGCTTGCGTGGTAAAACAGTGTACGAACTGAATAGCCGGGTCGCCTGACCCGCGCACTTATATTTGCCGCAGCACCGCTGTGCTGCGGCATGCGCACCCAACGAGCCAGACTATGGATTCAAACAAGCACTTTGCGACCAATGTGTACTACGACCGCACCTTCGACACCGACGCCGCGAAAGTTTTGCCTGGTGAATATTACTTCACTAATAAAGACATGCTCATCGTCACGGTGCTCGGTTCGTGCGTGGCGGCCTGCATCCGCGACCGCGTAACCGGCCTCGGCGGCATGAACCATTTCATGCTGCCCGATGGTGGCGGAAGCGACAGCAACAGCCCGGTGTCGGCGTCGATGCGCTACGGTACCTACGCCATGGAAGTACTGATCAACGATTTACTGAAAGCCGGCGCGCGTCGCGAAAACCTCGAAGCGAAAGTATTTGGCGGCGGGGCGGTGCTGCGCGGCTTTTCCGCGATGAATGTCGGCGAGCGGAATGCGGCGTTTGTCCTGAGTTTCCTGAAAACCGAAAAAATGCGCGTCGTGGCGGAAGACCTCAACGATATCTGGCCGCGCAAGGTATATTTTTTCCCGCGCACCGGCAAAGTGCTGGTCAAGAAACTCACCCAGACCCATAACGACACGCTGGTGCAGCGCGAACAGGCATATGCAACCCGCCTGAAAGTGACGCCGGTCAGTGGCGAGGTCGATCTGTTTTGACGATCTACATAAAACGATAAAGACACAGTATGCAAAAAATTAAAGTATTGATCGTCGATGATTCGGCCCTGATTCGCAGCGTGATGAGTGAAATTGTCAACTCGCAGCCTGATATGGAAGTGGTCGGCACCGCGCCCGACCCCCTGGTGGCGCGCGAACTGATTAAAAAGACCAATCCCGATGTGCTGACGCTGGACGTCGAAATGCCGAAAATGGATGGCCTGGATTTTCTCGAGAAATTGATGCGTCTGCGCCCGATGCCGGTGGTAATGGTGTCGTCGCTGACGGAGCGCGGTTCCGAAATCACCTTGCGGGCGCTGGAACTGGGCGCCGTCGATTTTGTCACCAAGCCGAAAATCTCGATTCAGAGCGGCATGCGTGAATATACCGACCTTATCTCCGATAAAATTCGCGCCGCATCGCGCGCCCGGATTGCGCCGCGCAGTCTCCAGCCGGCAGCGCCCATGGGTACGTTGCCGGCAGTGCGCAATCCTTTGACGTCGTCGGAAAAGCTGATCATCATCGGCGCATCCACCGGTGGCACGGAAGCGATCCGCGAATTCCTGATGCAAATGCCATCGGATTGTCCGGGCATCCTGATTGCGCAACACATGCCGGAAGGATTTACCACGTCGTTTGCGCGCCGCCTCGATTCGCTGTGCAAAATCAGCGTCGTCGAGTCGGCTGGCAATGAACGCGTATTGCCTGGCCACGCTTATATCGCCCCGGGCCATTCGCATTTGTTGTTGGCACGCTCAGGCGCCAATTACGTTACCAAAATCGAGCAAACCGATCCGGTCAACCGGCACCGCCCGTCTGTCGATGTGCTGTTCCGCTCGGCTGCTGTAGCCGCCGGCAAGAATGCTGTCGGCGTGATTTTGACGGGAATGGGCAAAGACGGTGCAGCCGGAATGCTGGCAATGAAAGAAGCAGGAGCGTATAACTATGCGCAAGACGAAGCTTCCTGCGTGGTTTTCGGCATGCCGCGCGAAGCGATATTGTTGAATGCACACCACGAGATTGGCGCACTGCGGGCTTTACCGGGCATGGTCCTTAATCACTTGGCAACACAAGGCGGCAGAGCGTTGCGTGTTTGATCCGTTCGCCATGCTTTTTGGTCGCATTTTATCGCCGTAGGGCAACAAAACTGCTATGCTTAGGCTTGCTTAAAGGCATGCCGAAGTCTATCAATAACCAAAGTAAGAGAATCAACGGAGTAATTCATGGCTGATCCAAAGATGCGTTTTTTAGTGGTAGACGATTTCTCGACAATGCGCCGCATTGTGAAGAATTTGTTGAAAGAATTGGGTTACTCCAACGTCGACGAGGCAGAGGATGGCGTCCAGGCACTGACAAAACTGCGCAGCGAAACATTTGATTTCGTGGTGTCGGATTGGAATATGCCGAATATGGATGGTTTGACGATGCTGCAGCAGATCCGTGCCGATCCGGCATTGGCAAAGCTGCCAGTCTTGATGGTCACCGCCGAAGCGAAAAAAGAAAATATTATTGCTGCGGCTCAAGCCGGTGCAAACGGTTACGTGGTCAAGCCATTTACCGCTGCCACGCTGGATGAAAAGCTGAACAAGATTTTCGAAAAACTCGAAAAAGCCGGAGCATAAAATGGCCGAGCAGAGTGCCGACTTGACTTCACATGATGAAGTATTAAGCCGGATCGGTCACATGACGCGTGCGCTGCATGAAAGCCTGCGCGGCCTGGGACTCGACAAGCTGATTGAAAAAGCCGCGAGCGATATTCCCGATGCCCGCAACCGGCTCGATTATGTTGCGCGCCTGTCCGAACAAGCTGCGCAGAACGTGCTCAATGCCACCGATGCGGCGTTGCCGCTGCAGGACACGGTCGACCAGAGCGCCGCGGGTTTGCGTAGCGCCTGGCAAGAACTGCTCGATGCCGGTGGCGATGCGGATGCACCATGGCGCGCCCTGGCGTTGCGCACGGTGGGCGAACTTGACGCGTCGCGCGCGGCCGTCAGCGGCACCAAAGGTCATCTGATGAACATCATGATGGCGCAGGATTTCCAGGATCTGACTGGTCAGGTGATCAGCAAGGTCGCCGCAATTACCCAGTCGCTCGAGCAGCAGCTGGTGCAAATGCTGGTCGATTTCGCGCCGGAGGAAGTGCGGCGCGAACTCGACGACGGTTTGCTGAACGGCCCGCAGATCAACACGGTAGGCAGGAGCGATCTCGTGGCTGACCAGGGCCAGGTCGACGACCTGCTGGACAGCCTCGGATTTTAAGGATGTGCTGGCATCAGGTTGCCAGCACATATTGTTAGCGCCATCTCTCGTCCTTCCTTGCTTTCCATCATGTTTCACCGGGCTACCTGACCATGCATCACAAAAATTTTATCGTGCGCGAGCCGTTGCTCGATCCAAAGCAGCGCGTGATTGGTTACGAACTGTCCTGGCAGCAGCAAGAAGCGCAGGAAGTCCGCGACGCTGATCTGGAAGCCCTGGTGGCTTTTGTTGCAGAGAACGTCAACGACGAAGAGCGCGGCTGGCTGCTGCGCGACAAAATTCTGTTTCTCGATGCCGTTCCGGCCATGCTGTCGACCGACGCCCTGTTTTCCTTGCCGCCGGAACGCACCGTGTTGACCATGCAGGCGAGCGCATTGGCCAACGCCGATGTGCTGGCGGCAGTGCAGGGCTTGCGCGCCGGCGGTGTCGGGATTTCGATCCGCGGCAGCGATATTTCCCATCTCGGCAGCAATCTGAACCAGAGCGCGTCGTACCTCGAAGTACGCTTTTCCGGCGTCGACGTGGCCGCGCAGGCGAAGTCGTACGCGGCGGCCAAACAAGCGTCGGTCCGCATGGTGGGCCGTCCCGTATCCACATGGCAGGATTTCGACGCCTGCGCAGCGCTCGGCCTGGACGCCTTCGTCGGCAAGCTGCACCTGACGCCGCGTGCCGGTCCGCCGGTCAAAGGGATGAACCCGGCCCAGGGCATCATCCTGCAACTGATGCAGATGGTGCAGAACAACGAAGACATTCCCAAGATCGAAGGCGTGCTCAAGCGTGACCCTGCGCTGTCGTACAAGCTGCTGCGCTTCATCAATTCGGCTGGCTTCGGTGCCACGCGTGAAATCCAGTCGCTGAAGCAAGCCATTTCCATGCTTGGCTACGCGCCGCTGTACCGCTGGCTGGTGTTGTTGCTGGCCACGGCGAGCGCCAGCGGCTACTCGCCGGTGTTGATGGAAACCGCGGTGGTGCGCGGGCGCCTCGCCGAATTGCTGGGCGCCACCGCGCTCGGCCGCGGCGAAGCAGAAAACCTGTTCGTGGCCGGCATGTTTTCCTTGCTCGACCGCTTGCTGGGCTTGCCGATGAAGGAAGTGCTGGACACTATCCAGTTACCCGATGAAGTCGTGCGCGCCTTGCTCACGCGCGGTGGCAAATACGGCCCGTACCTGGCGCTGGCCGAAGCGTGCGAACTCAATTCGAACCTGGTAGCTTCGCTCGCCCAATCGCTGAATATCTCCCCGCTCGACGTCAACAAGGCGCATTTGTCGGCGCTGGCGTGGGCCCAGAACGTCGGGTCGTAAGCAGCCGCGCCGGGTGGACACTGTCGTCTGTGATCTGGCCTTGCTGGAACGCTGGCTGACCGGCTGGAGCCGTTCGCGCGGTTTGCCGTTACCGGTGCAGGAGCGCGGTGGCCTGCATGTCGAGGTCGGCTGGCACGACCAGGTGCGGCGCCACGTATTTGTCGATGCAGGCAGCGCGTTACAAGCCTGCGCTGCAGGTGTCCGTGAACATTTTGTACAGATCAAGGCCACCGTCTCCAGCGAGCAACTGCTGCGTACGCTGCCGTCCGGCTGGACCGCCGAGGCACCGCGCTACCTGATGTCGCATGCAGGGCCGATGTGCGCAGCATCGGCGTTGGCGCCTGAATACAGCATCGTTTCCCTCAACGAACACGGCGCGGATGTACTGTACATCGTCGACGCGAGGGGCGACGTGGCTGCCACCGGCCGTATCACGCAAAACGCAGGCACGGCCGTGTTCGACCGTATCGAAACAGCCGCAACGCACCGTCGCCAGGGATTGGCAAGCGCATTGATGCTGGCGCTGGATGGCCTGGCAAGCGAAGCTGGCGCTACCGAACGCCTGCTGGTCGCCACAGAGGCCGGCGCCCATCTGTACCGGCACCTGGGCTGGCAACTTCTCGCGCCATGGTCCACCGCAGTATTCACCGGCCACCGATTGCCTGGTTCCGAAACAGTATCTTAAAAGCTATTGCAAAACAATGAGGGTCAGAGTTGATTTAATAAGCAACTTCCGAAATTACCAATCAATTCGACTCTGACCCTATTTAAAAAAGTGGCTTGCCGGAAATGTTACTAATAAATGTGACTCTGACCCTGCGGTGAAAGTGGTAGTTGCATGGGTTGGGTGAGGAGGGCGGCGTTGTCGCGCAGGCGTTCCGGTGGGCCGCTGGGGACGAAGCCGGCGCGCTGGTAGAGGCGGGTGGCGGTAGCGGCAGTCAGGGCGACACTCAACTGGACGGCGCTGGCGTTTTTGGTGCGGGCCCAGGCGATGACTTCGTCCAGCAGCGCGTTGGCAATGCCGCGCCCGCGGTAGGCCGGGGTGACCCAGACCTGGTAAATGTGGACGACCGGCGCGACGGTTGCCTCCGACGATTTTCCTTCGACCTTGCCCCAGATGAGCCCGGCCGGATAGCCGTCGCACTGGGCCAGCAGCGGGTAGGCGTCGTCCGAAACGATGCCGGCTTCCAGGCGCATTTTCCACAGCATGTCGGGCCAGTTTTGCTGTTCGGACAGCAGCGCGCCGAACGCATCCGGCGACTCTGCCAACGACGCCAGGCGCAACGCACGGTAGATCAGCCATTGCTGCGGCGTGAAACGTGTCACCGTGATGGCGCCCGGTGCCGACATCAAATTTCCAGGTTGTCGATCAGGCGCGTGTTGCCCAGCTTGGCTGCGGCCAGCACCACCAGTGGCGTGCCCTGCGCCAGGTCGCCAGCCGAAGGCGGTTGCAGATCGATGCGTTTGCGCACCGAGATGTAATCCGGTTTCCAGCCACGTTGGTTTAATTCGGCCATTGCGCGGCGCTCGAGTTCGAACGTATCGAGATGACCGGCGCGCATCTCGGTGGCGATAAAATTCAGGCCGCGAAACAACGCCGGTGCTTCGGCGCGTTCGGCTTCGGACAGATACATATTGCGCGACGACAGCGCCAGGCCGTCATCGGAGCGGAAGGTTTCGGCGCCGATGATTTCGGTGGGCAGTGCGAACTGGCGCGCCATGTTCCGGATGATCATCAGTTGCTGGTAATCTTTTTTCCCGAACACGGCCACGCGCGGCTGCACGCACGAAAACAGTTTCAACACGACCGTGGTCACGCCAGTGAACATCGACGGACGGAACTCGCCTTCCAGCGTGCCGCCGAGGTCGTCCGGCGGACGCACGCGAAATTCCTGTGGCTCCGGATAAAGATCTTTCTCGGTCGGCGCAAACAGCACATATACGCCTTCCTTTTCCAGTTTCTCGACGTCGGCCTGGAACGTGCGCGGATATTTGTCGAAGTCTTCGTTGGGACCGAATTGCAGGCGGTTCACGAAAATCGAGGCGACGACCGGGTCGCCGTGCTTGCGCGCCAGGCGCATCAGCGACAGGTGGCCTTCATGCAAATTGCCCATGGTCGGCACAAATGCGGTACGCAGTTGACCGCTGAGCTGGTCGCGCAATTCTTCAATGGTGGAAACAATTTTCATAATAGGATCAACAATGCTTTGAAGTGCTTAAGCCGGCGAGTAAGCCAGGCGCACGTAGATGGGCGCGAACGGTTCGGCCTGGGTGATTTCAATCAGCGTTTCTTTGGCCAGCTCGAGCATGGCGACAAAGTGCACCACGACGATGGGCACGCCGGCGAGGCCGTCGAACAGGTCGGCGAATTCGACAAAACGCGTCGATTGCAGTTTGCGCAAAATGGCAGTCATGTGCTCGCGCACCGACAACTCCTGGCGCCCGATGCGGTGGTGTTCGGTCAGCCGCGCGCGTTTCAACACGTCCATCCACGCGCGCTGCAGATCGCCGGGTTCCACGTCGGGTAGCGGCGGGGCCAGACCCTGTTCAACAAATAATTCCGGGCGTTGAAAATCGCGTTCGACCTGGGGAATGGCATTCAGTTCCCACGCAGCGACCTTGATTTGTTCGTATTCGAGCAGACGGCGCACCAGTTCGGCACGCGGATCGCCGGCGTCGTCAAGCGGCGCGTCGCTGCGTTGCGGCAGCAGCATGCGCGATTTGATTTCGATCAGCATGGCGGCCATCAGCAGGTATTCGGCAGCCAGTTCGAGATTGTGCAGGCGAATCTGGTCGACATATTTCAGATATTGCAGCGTCAGCTGCGCCATCGGAATGTCGAGGATATTGAAGTTTTGCTTGCGGATCAGGTAAAGCAGCAAGTCGAGCGGACCTTCGAAGGCGTCGAGGAAAATTTCCAGCGCATCGGGCGGGATGTACAGATCGTTCGGCAAACGCAGCAGCGGTTCGCCGTACAGGCGCGCAATGCTGACCGCCGCCACTTCCTCGCTGGCCGGCACGTCCTGGCCAGCCTGGTCCGACGCCATCTTACCCCTTGTTCTGGTAGACGTAAGATTGCTGCGCGAGGCGTGATGCTTTGACGCGTTCCTGCTCGTCGAGCGAGGTTGGCGCTTTGTCCCACAGCAGCGCGCGGCCTGCCACCTGGCCTGCATCGATCTGCGGATTCTTCGCTTTCAGCTCAGCGATAAACTTTGTGTGCTCGGACTGGTATTGCGAATGTTGTTTGGAGAGTTTCATGATTTTTCAGGGAATTCAATTAAAACGACGGCAGCATCACCGGCCATTCTACTGCGGCCGGTGGCAGGACCCGGTTTATGGATGCAGCGTATTCAGTTGACGCGCGATGATGTCGTGATTGAGCCACACCACCGGCGCGATTTTCTCTGCCGCGCCGTAAAACATCAGCGGTCCTGCACCTTCCAGCACCAGTGCGCTGAGATGGTCGGTAATCAGCGCTTTCCGGTCGAGGTGTTTCGACGTGATTTCTTCCGACGTGCCGATCATGATCTCGGCCAGGGCTGGCGTATTGTCCATCGGCCACGCCGCAAAATCGCGGAAGGCGGCACTGGTGGCATCGTTGTTATATGCCTCGATGGTGTCGATGATCGATTGCAGCGAAACATCGTCGCCCAGCAATTGCTGGCAAATCGCCCACTGTTGGTCCGCCCACTTGCCGCCGCCTTCTTTCTTCAAAGCAGCCAGCAACGGGAACAGCGACAGTTCGACGCCGACGAAAATGTCCGACGAATTGGTGCGGATTTCCGGGCAATTGAACACGGTGGCCGGGATGCCCTGCGCCCAGGCGGCCTCAGCCACCGATTCCAGGCGCATCTTGGCGTAGCCCTGCGTGTAATTGGTGTACGTCTGCCACTGGTATTTGCCGTCGATCAGGATCTCGGTGCCGTGATAACCGTACGCCGTGTAGCGCACCTGGCCGCCGGTTTTTTCGACGCGCGCACGGATCGCCGCGCTGGTGGTGATCAGGTGCTGCAGCGTGTTGGCGGTGACTTCGTCGAAGTTCATCACAATCAGCTTGCCCAGATCGCTGTCGAGCAAGGCACGTGACGACATGAAGCGCTCGCCCCGGCCTTTATAAATACGGTTGGCAATGGCCAGAAAGGCCTTGATTTTCGGAATGCCGCCGGCCATCGTGTGGGCGAAAAACACGTTGGCGCCATCCGGCACCAGCTTGTCGATTTCCGCCATCGTGCGCGTGGCCGAGTCGATGAAGCGGTTCACGCCGACAGTGCGGCAGGCGTCGATTTTGGCCCAGTCGAGCTGTTCTTCCTGCCAGCCCTTGAGCGTCACGCCGGACAGCATTTCGGTCGGGTTCTTTTCGCCTTCCGGCGCGTCGAGGTCAAAGCCGGCCATCAGCGGGATATTGATGATCTTGCCGCCAAGTTTGGCTTCGGCTTCCGCCAGTTCGGCGTCGTCGAGTGCGCGCAGGGCGTTGTTTTCGTCACGCCGGCCGACAGTGATGCCGACAATGGTCATGCCTGCCTTGCGTGCTTCGTCGATCAGACCATTCACATAGCCGCGACCGAACAGTTCGCCGAAGAGAACGAACACGTCGCCTTTGCGGAAAAATTTCGCTTGTGGAAGGTGACGCAGAGAAGTCAGGTCGGTCATGGAGTGGCACCAATCAAAAAGATAATCGAGAAAACAAGACCGGCATTATAGCGCCGGGCTAAGGGCGAATCAGCGAATCCGCATGCCTGGCGTGGCGCCAGCCATCGGATCGAGCAAATACAAACCCGGGTTGGTCTTTTCATCAGATGCCGATGCACACAGCACCATGCCTTCCGAGACGCCAAATTTCATCTTGCGCGGCGCCAGGTTTGCCACCAGCACCGTCAGTTTGCCGATCAGTTGTTCCGGCTGGTACGCCGATTTGATGCCCGAGAAAACATTGCGGGTTTTACCTTCGCCCACGTCCAGCGTGAGGCGCAGTAATTTGCTGGAGCCCTCGACGTGTTCGCAGTGAACGATTTTCGCGACGCGCAAATCGATCTTCGTAAAATCGTCGATGGAAATTTCCGGTGCGAGTTCTTCAATATCCTGCGCGTCGACGGCGATTGCTGTTACCGGCGCTACGGCGGCAGCAGGCGCGGCGACAGGCGCCGCTACCGGTACCGGCTTGTCGAACAGTTCCTCGACCATTTTCGGATCGATGCGCTGCATCAAATGGCTGTACGCGCCGATGGCACGGCCGAGCATGGTGTTATAGACCGCTGCGCCTTGCGTGCCGGCCCAGGCAAACGCGCCGTCGCCGAGAAATTCTGCGACTTTCGACGCCACCTGCGGCAGCACTGGCGACAGCAGGATGGTCAGTTGGCGGAACAGGATCAGCGCGGTTGTGCAGACATCGTGCAGTTCGGCGTTTTTATCGGCGTCCTTGGCGAGAATCCATGGCTTGTTTTCATCGACGAACTGATTCGTGATGTCGGCAATCTCCATGATTTCCCGCAGCGCCTTGCCGTATTCGCGTGCTTCAAAATTGGCAGCAATGCTGGCCTGGCGTTCGATGCCATTCACCGTCAGCGCTTTGGCAATCCATTCCTGCGATTTTGGCGACAATGTATCGGCCAATTTGCCATCGAATTTCTTGGCGATGAAGCCGGCGCAACGGCTGGCGATATTTACATACTTGCCGATCAAATCGCTGTTCACGCGTGCGACAAAATCGTCGCCGTTGAAATCGAGATCTTCGACTTTGGCATTCAGTTTGAAGGCGATGTAATAGCGCAGCCATTCCGGATTCATGCCCAGGTTCAGATAGCGCAGCGGTGAAATGCCGGTGCCGCGCGACTTCGACATTTTCTCGTTATTTACCGTCAGGTGGCCGTGCACATTGACCTTCAGCTTGTCGATGATCGGGTGCTGGGCAAAGTGCAGCATCGCCGGCCAGAACAGCAGGTGGAACGACACGATGTCCTTGCCGATGAAGTGGACCTGCTCGGTGGCAGGGTCGTTCAGGAAAGCCTCAAAATCGATGCCGTGCTGGTCGCAGTAGTTTTTCAGACTGGCCAGATAACCCACCGGCGCATCGAGCCAGACATAAAAGAATTTGCCCGGCGCATCGGGAATGGGGATGCCGAAGTACGGTGCATCGCGCGAGATATCCCAGTCGGCGAGTTTTTCACCGGCGTCGCCCAGCCACTCCGATACTTTATTCACCATTTCCGGCTGCAGGCGGCCCGGCGTGTTCAGCCATTCCTTCAAAAAGGTATAGCAGCGCGGATCGGACAATGCAAAGAAATACTGCTCGGACGGTTTCATCACCGGCTTGGCGCCGGTGAAGACGGAAAATGGATTGACCAGTTCCGTCGGCTGGTACGCCGAACCGCACACTTCGCAATTGTCGCCGTATTGATCCTTGGCGCCGCAGTTCGGGCATTCGCCCTTGATATTGCGGTCGGCCAGGAACATGCCTTTGACAGGGTCATAGAAACGGTCGACGATTTTGGTGGTGATCAGGCCCGCATCGCGCAGCTTGCGATAAATGCCCTGGGACAGTTCGACGTTTTCCGGTGAATCGGTCGAGTACCAGTTATCGAACTTGATATGGAAGCCATCGAGATACTGGGCGCGGCCCGCAGCGATCTTGGCGACGAATTCCTGTGGCGTGATGCCTTCCTTTTCGGCGGCAATCATGATGGGCGTGCCGTGCGTATCGTCGGCGCAGACGAAATGCACCTCGCTGTTCTGCATTCGCTGGTAACGCACCCAGATATCGGCCTGAATATATTCCATCATGTGGCCGATGTGAAAGGCGGCGTTGGCGTAGGGCAGGGCGGTGGTGACGAACAGCTTGCGGGTCATGGTGTGGCGCTTATCGGTTTGTGGGATTTGCCATTTTACCAGCCGCAGCATGCGGTTGCGCAGCCACAGTTTTACAGCCATAGCCGAATGGGAAAAGGGTTTTGCGCTACACTGCGCGCTATCTTATCCGGAGAATTTCATGAGCATCACAGCAGAAGACGTCAAAGCAGCCTTGTCGAAAGTCCTCGATCCAAACACCGGCAAGGATTTCGTGACCATGAAATCGGTCAAGAATATCCAGGTCGATGGCGCCGCCGATATCACCAACATTGCGCTCGACGTCGAACTCGGCTATCCCGCCAAAAGCCAGGTCGCGGGCATCCGCAACAGTGTGATCACGGCGCTGCAGGCGCTGCCGGGCGCTGGCAATATCAGCGTCAATGTCACCACCAAAATTCTGTCGCACACGGTGCAGCGCGGTTTGAAAATCATGCCGAACGTGAAAAACATCATCGCGGTGGCATCGGGCAAGGGCGGCGTCGGCAAGTCGACCACGGCAGTCAATCTGGCGCTGGCGCTGGCATCGGAAGGTGCATCGGTCGGTATTCTCGACGCCGACATCTACGGCCCGTCGCAGCCGATGATGCTGGGTGTTTCCGGGCGTCCGGAAAGTCATGACGGCAAGACTATGGAACCTCTGGAAAGCCATGGCCTGCAAGTGTCGTCGATTGGCTTCATGATTGACCCGGATGAGCCGATGGTGTGGCGCGGCCCGATGGTCACGCAGGCGTTGCAGCAACTGCTCGACCAGACCAACTGGCGCGAACTTGATTACCTGATCGTCGACATGCCGCCAGGCACTGGCGACATCCAGCTGACGCTGTCGCAAAAAGTGCCGGTCACGGGCGCCGTGATCGTCACCACGCCGCAGGACATCGCGTTGCTGGACGCACGCAAGGGCCTGAAAATGTTCGAGAAAGTCGGCATTCCGATCCTCGGCGTGGTGGAAAACATGAGCACCCACATTTGCACCAACTGCGGCCATACCGAGGCGATCTTCGGCCATGGCGGCGGCGAAAAGATGTGCAAGGATTTCGGTGTGGATTTCCTCGGCGCCTTGCCGTTGACCATGGCCATCCGCGAGCAGACCGATTCCGGCCGTCCAACTGTGGTGGCCGACCCGACCGGTCCGGTCGCTGCCATCTACCGCGACATTGCGCGCAAGGTCGCCGTCAAGATTGCCGAGAAGGCAAAAGACATGACCAGCAAGTTCCCGACCATCGTCATCAAGAACGATTAAACACCGGTGCAGATAGCGGCCATCCGGCAGCGGCTGCGCGCACTCGGCGCGTTGCCGCTGCACGAGCAGCGCGTCCTGCGCGACTGGGTGCAGGTGGCGCCGCACGAACGCGGCCGGCGCCAGCCGGTGGATTTTCTGCCAAAAGCCGTACGCGAAGCGTTACCCGCGCTCGACCTGGAACTTGCTGGGTTGGTCAGGCTGGTCAGCGAGCATCCCGGTGAAGACGGTTCGGCCCGGCTGCTGGTGGCGTTGCAGGATGGCCAGAGCGTGGAAAGCGTGCTGTTGCCGCGCGATGGCGTGTGCGTGTCCAGCCAGGTGGGTTGCGCGGTCGGGTGCCAGTTTTGCATGACCGGACGCGACGGCTTGATACGTCAGGTCAGCAGTGGAGAAATTATCGCGCAGGTCGTGTTGGCGCGACGCCGGCGGCCGGTCAAAAAAGTCGTGTTCATGGGTATGGGCGAGCCGGCCCACAATCTCGACAATGTGCTGGAAGCCATCGAACTGCTTGGCATCGAAGGCAATATCGCGCATAAAAACCTGGTGTTGTCGACGGTGGGCGACCTGCGCGTATTCGAGCGCATCGGCGGCGGCCGTGTAAAACCGGCGCTGGCGTTGTCGTTGCACACCACCAAGCCGGCGCTGCGCGAACGCCTGTTGCCGCGCGCGCCGCGCATCGCGCCGGCCGAACTGGTGGCGCTCGGTGAGCAATACGCGCGCCAGAGTGGTTATCCGGTGCAATATCAGTGGACGCTGCTCGATGGCGTCAACGATAACCAGGACGAGCTCGATGGCATCGTCGAGCTGTTGCGCGGCAAGTATGCAGTGCTGAACATGATTCCCTACAACACCATTCCCGACTTGCCGTTCCGGCGCCCGAGCTGGGAGAAGGCACGGGCGCTGGCCAGTGCGCTGCACGCGCGCGGCGTGCTGACAAAGCTGCGCGATTCGGCGGGGCAGGATGTCGACGGTGGTTGCGGCCAGTTGCGGGCGCGGTCGATCGCAGCAATACCAACGACAACCACAACGACATCGACAACCATTCCGATCAAGGCTGTCTGAACGCCAGCAGTTCGCCCAATTGCACCGGGCGCTGCGCAACTAGGCGCGGGCGCGCCATCAGCAGCGTTGATACGGCGTCCGCGCTTAACGGCCGGTGAAATAAAAACCCCTGGGCCTGGTCGCAGCCGAGCTGGGCCAGTGCGGCGTACTGCACTTCGGTCTCGACCGCTTCTGCAATCACTTTCAATGCCAGTTTATGCGCGATCGACACGATCGCTTCGGCAATTGCCAGCGCGCGCGCGCCGCTGTCGTCCGGTGCATCGCTGCCCAGGCGGTGGACGAACTGGCCATCCATCTTCAATATGTCGACGGGCAATTCGCTGAGATAATTCAGGCTCGAATAACCGGTGCCGAAGTCGTCGATCGAGATTTGCAGACCGGCGGCACGCAATGCTGCGAGCGTGCTGCGGTTGCGTGGCAAATCGTCCATCAGCACGCCTTCGGTAATCTCCAGGTCCAGACAGCGGGGCGCGATACCGGTCTCGGCCACTAGCTGGAGTATGCGGCTGACCAGGCCCGGGTCTTTCAGCTGGCGCGCCGACAGGTTGACCGCCACCTTGATGGCAGGCAGCCCGGCATTGAGCCAGGCCCGGTGCTGGGCGCAGGCCGTGCGCAAGACCCAGTCGCCAATCGGCAGGATCAAGCCGGTTTCTTCGGCCAGCGCGATGAAGCGCGTCGGCGCGATCCGGCCATATTCCGGATGCTCCCAGCGAATCAGCGCTTCGACGCCTACCACGCGGCGCGTGGCAATATCGACTTGCGGCTGATACTCAAGGATGAGCTGCCCTTCTGCGAGTGCCGCGCGCAAGCCATTCTTGAGCGCCAGCCGCTCGTCCTGCGGCGCGGCGCTGTTGCTGCAGATCAGTTCGATGCTGTGCCCCCCGGTCAGGCGCGCCCGTGCGAGTGCCTGTTCGGCGCAGCGCAGCAAGGTGTCGATATCGGCATCGGCGCCAGGGTAGAGCGCGATCCCGACGGACAGCGTGATGTAGCAAGGTGCAGCCGTGCCCGCCGCGAGCAGCAGCGGCGCCGCGAACTGCGCGATGATTTTGGCGGCGACGTGGCGCGCCTCGGCGTCGCCGCCGGCGTCCTCGAGCACGGCGATGAATTCGTCGCCGCCCCAGCGCGCCACGGCATCGCCTTCGCGCAAGGCCCCACGCAGCAGGGCGCCGGTGTGCACCAGGACGGTGTCGCCAGCCTCGACGCCGAAGGCTTCATTGATCTCGCGAAATTTGTTGATGTTAAAGAGAATCAGGGCAAGGGGGCGGTGATGGTGCCGGGCGCGCCGTATGGCGCCGTGCAGGCGTTCGCGCAGAGTGCGCCGGTTCAGCAGGCCCGTCAGCGTATCGGCCTGCGCCGCCTGGGTTGCTGCGCGCAAACGCTCCAGGCTGGTGCCGACATTGTGCGGGTCTGCGTCCGGTGCCGGCACGCTTGGCGGCTCGGCTGCCGGCATGCTGTCGCCATAACATGCCACCCGGTTGCGTCCCGCCGATTTGGCCAGATACAGCGCTTCATCGGCGCGCCCGATCGCGGCGGACACCGCTTCGCCCGGGCAGAATTCCGCCACGCCGATCGATACCGTCATGACAATCGACGGCCCCAGTTCGGCACAGCGCATCTGTTCGATGGCCAGACGCACCCGGTCGGCCAGCACGGCGGCGCCGGGCGCCAGGGTATCGGGCAACATCAGCAGGAATTCTTCGCCGCCGTAACGCCCGAAAGTATCGTCCGGGCGCACCTGGTTTTGCACCGTCTGCGCAAAGGTGCGCAACACGGCGTCGCCGGCAGAGTGTCCCCAGGTATCGTTGATGCGCTTGAAAAAATCGATATCGAGCAGGCACAGCGAAAAGCGGTTCCCGCGCGCACTTTCCCGTTCGATCAGGCGCAGCACGTGACGGCGGTTGTGACAGCCGGTCAATTCATCGCGGATGGCTAGTTCATTGATGGTGCGCAAAGCTTGCTCGAGATGGACGAACCCCTGCGTCTTGGTCAACTCGAACAGAAGGACGAACACGGTGATGACGACCATCAGGCCGATGCTGCATAGCAAGCTCAGCATGGGCATCTGGACGCTTGCCTGCACGCCGACGACGTTGTTTGGCGTGCTGTACAGCACCGCCAGTGCGGCGCAGCCGACGCCCAGCCAGCATAGTGCGCTGCGTACGCCGCCGAGAAACATGGCGACGACGGGCGCCGCAAGCAGCCAGGGGGCGGTGGGGGCGGTAATGCCGCCCAAATGATTGCTGAGCCAGCAAAAGTTGAAGACCACCGCGCCCAGGAACATTTCGCGCGCCACTATCATGCTGCCGGTAAGGCGCAACACCAGTGGGGCGCACAACATGAACAGGCAGCACAGCAGAATTTCAGTGGCCGCACGGGTGAACCCGAGCCAGTAATAAAGGAGTGCGTACATTGGCCCCGACAAGCCCGCAATGACGGCAGCGTTGACCACGTTCTGCGCGCGCGTCAACAGGGTGGTGTCCAGGCGCAGCGCGGGCGGAATGGTCCAGCGCATCGCTGCAAGATAGCGGTCGCCCCAATCTGTCTTGTACGTACTCATGCGCGACTCCCGTCACTGGTCCGAAAAACCAGTCTAGGGAGGGGCATTCCGCCGACCTTAATTTCTCGCAGGAATTAAGCAGAGCGGTGGCGGCAAACGCTGCGTCGGTGCAGTGTTGTGACGCAGAAGTGACAGCATTACGCGGCCTGGCGTTCCCACTCGGCCACGCGCACCTGGTTGCGACCGCCGCGCTTGGCGGCGTACATCAGCTCATCCGCCTGCGCGATCAGGGCCTGGCTGGCGATCGCCGGCGACGTTGGCGAGGGGCGCGCACTGACCACGCCGAAACTGGCGGTAGTCGCCAACCGGGTCGCGCCATGCATGCTGTACGCGCTGGCAAAACTGCCGCGGATGCGTTCGGCCAGGTCCTGGCCGCGTGTCAGATTGGTGTCCGGCAAAATCAACAGGAATTCTTCGCCGCCGTAGCGCACCACCGTATCGATGCCTTCCCGCGTCATTGCCAGCAGCAGCCGGGCAAAATCTTGCAGCAGCACATCGCCAGCCTGGTGGCCATGCGTGTCGTTGATGTTCTTGAAACTGTCGAGGTCGCACAGGATCAATGTCAGTGGCGCACCATGACGCTGGGCACGTGCCAGTTCGCTGTCGAGCAGACCCGCGTTCAGGTGGCGCCGGTTGAAGGTGCCCGTGAGCGGATCGCGTACCGACAGATTGGTCAAAATTTGCTGGGTGGAGAATTGTTCGCGCCATAAGCGGGCATCCCGCAGCGCGGCGGCAGCGCCGAACAGGTTGGCCAGTATCAGCAACATGCCCATCGTGACGATGCGGCCGGGACCGAGCACGCCCAACGACATTGCCAACGCCAGAAAGCTGATGCTGGCGCCAGCAGCGACAGCAGTGGCAGTGGCCACCCGATTCGGAATGAACAGATACACGATCACCAGCATGATGGCCATCGACATGCCATGCATTTGCAGATCGTCCGGGCGATAGTCGACCACCAGTAAAAATGTTGCCATGCCGAAGCCGGCGACCACGGTGGCTGCGCGGTACGCCGTGCGGGCCGGGTCACTGCTGCGCCGCGTGGCAAACACGCCGGCCAGCGCCACTACGGCCACTGCCATGCGCGCCAGCAACAGGTGGAGCGTGTGGCTGCCATAGCCGAGATCGGCGACGTCCGTCAGCGCAAATGCCAGGTAGAAGGTCGCGCAGAAGATCAGTGAGCGGGTCAGGTCGCGCGCGATGACCGGTCCGCGCTGGTGCAAAAATGCTGCCTCAGTCGTGGCGCACGTGAATTCGCCGCGCCAGCGCGCAATGGCGCTGATGGCATCCGGCCCTGGGGAATGCAGCGTAGACATATTAGCGAGGTGCATTGGCGAGGTGCGTTGGCAACGTCCGGGAAAGTCGAACTCGACTGTAGCGAACTATTAGGTTTCTGTAAAGAATCTTGCCTTGATTTATAGAATAAAAGCAACAGATAGTCACACCCGCCCTCGCGTGAAAGTGGCGCCAGCGGCTGCCAGTCCTGCTGGTGAACGCGTTAAAATAGCGTCTTTCCCTTTCATCACCACACCATGACCGTCGTCCGCACCCGTTTTGCTCCCAGCCCTACCGGCTATCTCCACCTTGGCGGCGCCCGCACCGCGCTCTACAGCTGGGCGTATGCGCGTCATTTCGGTGGCACCTTTGTGCTGCGCATCGAGGATACCGACCTGGAGCGTTCGACGCCGGAAGCGGTGCAGGCCATTCTCGACGGCATGAACTGGCTCGGTCTGGCGCATGACGAAGGTCCGTTCTACCAGATGCAGCGCATGGACCGTTACCGCGAAGTGGTAGGGCAGATGCTGACCGCAGGCACGGCATACCAGTGCTATTGCTCGCCGGCCGAAGTCGAAGCGATGCGCGAAAAGTTCCGCGCTGCCGGCGAAAAGCCGCGCTATGACGGCACCTGGCGTCCGGAAGCTGGCAAGACTTTGCCGGCAGTGCCGGAGGGCGTGCAGCCGGTGATCCGGTTCAAGAATCCGCTCGATGGCGAGGTGAGCTGGAACGATGTGGTCAAGGGTACGATCACCATTGGCAACAAGGAACTCGACGATCTGGTTATCGCGCGTCCGGACGGCACGCCCACCTATAACTTCTGTGTGGCCGTCGATGACTGGGACATGCAGATCACCCACGTGCTGCGCGGCGACGATCACGTCAACAACACGCCCCGTCAAATCAATATCCTGCGCGCCATTGGTGCGCCGCTGCCACAGTATGGCCACCTGCCGATGATCCTCGGCGCCGATGGCGAAAAACTGTCGAAGCGGCATGGTGCAGTCAGTGTCATGGATTACCCGGAGCAGGGCTACCTGCCCGAAGCGATGCTGAATTACCTGGCGCGCCTGGGCTGGAGCCATGGCAACGACGAAGTGTTTTCCATGGACCAGTTTTGCGCATGGTTCAACCTGGAACATCTGACGGCATCGGCGGCGCGTTTCGACCATGAAAAATTGGGCTGGCTGAACAATCACTATATCAAGCTGGCCGACAATGAACGGCTGGCCGGCCTGGTGCGTCCACGCATGGAAACGGAAGGGGCGCAATTCGATGGCGCACCGGCGCTGCCTGGCGTGCTGGCGCTGATGAAAGAGCGCACCAACACGCTGGTTGAGCTGGGCGACGCCGCGATGCTGTTTTACCGCACGCCGAACCCGGATGCCGTCTTGCTGACCCAGCACCTGACCGATGCCGTGCGGCCGGCGCTGGCCGACTTCGCCGCGCGCTGTGCGACGATGGAATGGACCAAGCCGGTAATCGCTGCCCAATTGAAAGAAGTGCTGGCCGCGCACAGCCTGAAAATGCCATTAATGGCGATGCCGTTGCGCTTGCTGGTAACGGGTCAGTTACAGACGCCGGCCATCGACGCGCTGCTGGAATTGTTCGGTCGCGCGACCGTCTGCGCACGCCTGCATAAATTCATTTAATTGCAAGTGCAGGGGTTTGCATAATGCAAGAGCCTAGTCTATAATCCTGCTTCTTCACCGGAACGGGGGTATAGCTCAGCTGGGAGAGCGCTTGCATGGCATGCAAGAGGTCATCGGTTCGATCCCGTTTACCTCCACCAACGTTGAAGAAAAAAGCAGTTGTTTTAGTTCAGGTCCCCATCGTCTAGAGGCCTAGGACATCACCCTTTCACGGTGAGTACAGGGGTTCGAATCCCCTTGGGGACACCAGGATTCGCAATAGCAGGATGCCAGTAGTAATGTGATGTAATTCGGGGGTATAGCTCAGCTGGGAGAGCGCTTGCATGGCATGCAAGAGGTCATCGGTTCGATCCCGTTTACCTCCACCAAGAATTTAGCTTAGTAGTAATAGCACCAGTTCAAGTCCCCATCGTCTAGAGGCCTAGGACATCACCCTTTCACGGTGAGTACAGGGGTTCGAATCCCCTTGGGGACGCCAGTTGAAAACCGGAGCAGACCAACGCGCATGCGTATAGGTGCTCCGGTTTTTTTACGTCTGGCGTGCAATGTTGCCTGCGGTGTCAGCGCGATCTGAACTCGCCGTGCGCCAGTGCCGCGGGCGTGTTGCCTGCCTGGTCAGTGGACTGCATGGCGGCGCCGCACTCTTTCAATGCCACCAAAATCTCTTTTCGCTGAAACAGTGCGGCGTACATGGCCGCTGTCTGGCCGGCGTTGTTGCGCTGGCAGGGCTGGCATCCGGGCGCCATCAGACGCTGCGCAATCGTTTTTTTTCTTTGAAAATCGCTCTTGGCATCTTCTCGCTCTTCACCTGACCGAGATCCGCTGCCAGATCAGCGACGAGGTTCTGCTGCTGCCCGTGATTCAGGCTGCGATAAAATTTACCTACCTGGCAGAATTGAACCAATGAACAGTCTGTGGCTATTTGTTGCCGCACCTGCTTTGGTATGGCCAATATAGTAAAATGCGCGACCGCCTTGGCGTGATGGCTGACCTGCCAGGACCCCTACTATTTCTGCATCGATGACCCGCTCCCTCCGCCTCGATCTGTTCTGCCGTGTTGTCGATAACTACGGCGACATTGGCATTTGCTGGCGCCTTGCGCGGCAGTTGCACGCTGAACATGGCGTGGCCGTCACACTGTGGGTCGACGACCTGACCAGTTTTCAACGGATGTGCCCGGACGTGGTGGTGGGCGCGGCGGAACAGATCGTGGCCAATGTGCGTGTACGCCACTGGGCCAGCCAGGATGATGCGTTTTCACCGGCCGACATTGCCGATATCGTCATCGAATTTTTCGCCTGCGACATTCCCCCTGCCTATATTGCAGCGATGGCACAGTGCATGCCGCGCCCGGTGTGGCTGAATCTGGAAGGTTTGACGGCGGAGGAGTGGGTGGAAGGTTGCCATACCTTGCCGTCGATGCATCCGCAACTGCCGCTGACCAAATACTTTTTCTTTCCCGGATTTACGGCAAAAACCGGTGGCTTGTTGCGTGAGGCCACATTCATCGACGCACGTCGTGCATTTCAATCGGATCCGGCTGCACAGGCCGCGTTTTTAGCACGCTTCGGTGTGACGGCGCGTGAAATGCAGGCGACGAAAGTGTCGCTGTTTTGCTATCCGCAGGCACCGGTGACGGCGTTGCTGCAGGCGTGGCGCGACGGCCAGGACCCAGTGCTGTGTCTGGTTCCGGAGGGCGTGGCGACGGACGCTGTTGGACCATTCATCGGCACGCACGGTGCGCTGACGGTGCGCGTGCTGCCGTTTGTACCTCAGCCGGACTACGATCGCCTGCTCTGGGCGTGCGACCTGAACCTGGTGCGCGGTGAAGATTCGTTCGTGCGCGCGCAATGGGCCGGTAAACCTTTCATCTGGCACATCTATCATCAGGACGACAACCTGCACCACGTGAAGTTGCGGGCGTTTCTTGCGCGCTATGGCAATGCGGCCAATGCTGCCGATACGGCCCATCCTGCCGATGCTGCCAATGCTGCCGATGCTGCCGATGCTGCCGATGCTGCCGTTGCGGCCAGCCCGGCCGTCACTGCTTTTTCGCTGGCATGGAACAGTGTCGACACGGGTAGCGCGCCGGATTGGCCAGCCTTGTCGCGAGCCCTGCTGGCCGACGCTGCCGGCATCGCGGCACGGGCAGATGCGTGGCAGCAGGAAATGACAGAATACGGCGACCTGGCAGGCAATCTGCTCGACTTCGCCTGTTCGCTTCGCACAAAAACTCTGATATGATGCGCGGTTACCGCAACCTTACTTTTTACGATCACTTATGAAACCCGCAAAAGAAATTCGTGTTGGCAATATCATCATGGTGGACAGCAAGCCGTTCATCGTCCTGCGTTCCGATGTGAACGGTTCGAGCCGCACGGGCTTCACCTACAAGTGGAAGATGAAAAATCTTCTGACCAATAGCCCGATGGAAAACGTTTTCCGCGGCGACGACAAGTTCGACGTGGTCGTATTGGAAAAGAAACCGGTCACCTATTCATACTTCGCCGATCCGCTGTTCGTGTTCATGGACCAGGAATACGAGCAGTATGAAATCGAAGAAGAAAACCTGGGCGATGCATTGCATTACCTGAAAGACGGCATGGAATGCGAAGCCGTATTTTACGACGGCAAGGCCATCTCGGTCGAACTGCCAACCACGATCGCACGCCAGGTCGTGTACTCGGAGCCAGCAGTCAAGGGCAACACTTCCGGCAACGTCCTGAAAGAAGCCCGGATCGAAAACGCTGTGGAAGCGCATCGCCACACCGTGCAAGTGCCATTGTTCGTGGCCCAGGACGACGTCATCGAAATCGATACGCGTACCAACGAATACAAGCGCGTCGTGCGCAACTAAGACGGCCTCACCGTCGTCATCAGCGCTGCCTGCGGGTGGCGCTTTTTTTCGTCCGCAACTTCCTGCTATGCTGATTCTTTCGATATAAAAGGGAGCAGGAATGAAACGCAGGCAGTTCGTTCAGATGGGTGCGGTGGCGGGCGTCGCCGCTGGCGTGCTTAACAGTGCGGTGGCGGCCGGCACCGACAGTATTCTCGACGCCGGCGTGCGGGTGCAGGCGGCGCGCATGCAGGCTGGCACCTTGAGCGCGCAGTCGCTGGCGCGCCAATACCTGGCGCGGATTGCCAGACTCGACCAGGCCGGTCCGCACGTCAACGCCATCATCGAACTGAATCCGGACGCGCTGGCGCTGGCCGCCGTGCTGGATGCAGAACGGAAGGCGGGCAAGGTGCGCGGGCCGCTGCATGGCATCCCGGTGCTGTTGAAAGACAATATCGCCACGCACGACAAGATGAGCACCAGCGCCGGTTCGCTGGCGCTGGCGGGCGTCCGCGCGCGCGAGGATGCGCATATCGTCAAGCAATTGCGCGCTGCCGGCGCCGTTATTCTCGGCAAAACCAATCTCAGCGAATGGGCAAATATGCGCTCGACGCATTCCATCAGCGGCTGGAGTGGGCGCGGCGGCCTGACCCGCAACCCCCATGCGCTCGACAGGAATACCAGTGGCTCCAGTTCCGGTTCTGCGGCAGCCATGGCAGCTGGCTTCGCGACACTGGCAGTGGGCACCGAGACGGATGGCTCGATCGTCTCACCGGCGTCGATCTGCGGCATCGTCGGCTTCAAGCCAACGCTGGGCTTGCTGTCGCGCAGCGGCATTATCCCGATTGCCGCATCGCAGGACACGGCCGGGCCAATGACGCGCACCGTCGAGGATGCCGCAGTGATGCTGACTGCCATGGCTGGCGTCGATTCTACCGATGCGGCCACTGCGGCCAGCGCCGGCAAGTCCGTGGATTTCGCCAGCGCCCTGCGGCTGGATGCCTTGCGTGGCAAGCGCCTGGGCGTGGCGCGCAATTTCTTCGGTGCCAACGATGCGGTCGACGCGATTGCAGAGCAGGCGCTGGCTGTACTGCAGGCGCAAGGCGCCATTCTCATCGACGTCACCCTTCCCAACATCGATAAATACGGCGACACCGAGACCGAGGTTTTACTGGTTGAATTCACGCCGGGCCTGGCCGATTACCTGGCCAGGTATGCGCCGGATGCGCCCATCCGCAACATGGATGAGCTCATTTTTTTCAACAGCAAGCATGCTGCGCGCGAACTGCAATATTTCGGTCAGGAGCACTTGCTGGCATCGGCAAAAAAGGGCGGACTGGCATCGCCGGACTATGTGCAGGCGCAGCGTGAAAACCGGCAGTATGCGCGCGAGGAGGGCATCGACAAGGTGCTGAAAGAATTTTCGCTGGACGCCCTGGTGGCGCCCACCGGTGGCCCGGCCTGGCTGACCGACTTTATCAATGGCGACCATTACGGCAGCAGCTTTTCGTCGCCGGCAGCAGTGGCCGGCTATCCGCACGTCACGGTGCCGGCAGGTTTTATTCATGACCTGCCAGTGGGCATGTCGTTTGTCGGCACTGCGTGGAGCGACGCCGCGATGCTGGGCCTGGCGTATGCCTACGAGCAGGCCAGCCAGGCACGCCGTGCGCCGCGGTTTTTGCCAACTGTCAATCCGCGTTGACCGGCTGGCGGGCGGCTCGGGCTTTGTCGTAAACCGGGCCCCACATCGGGTGGCCTTCCTCTCCCGGCGCCAGTGCAAAGTTGGCGTCGAGGCGCAATGCCCTGTCGAATGCCTGGCGACACGGCACCGGGCGCTGCGTGACGCAGTAGCTGAAGGCGGTATATTTCAGCGCCGTGATCCGGGTGGCAAGATTGGCGGCCTGGAAGTCCGGGGCTTCCAGTTTTGCGATGGCGCCGGTAAAGTCGCCGTTGGTGTAGAGGCGGATTCCTTCGCGCAACGCGGCGCCGGCATCACGAGAGGTGGCCGTGCTGGCCTCGCGGTTGCTATTGCGGCTGGCCTCGCGACTGGACTCCCGGCTAGTTTGGCGCGGGGCATCCTTTTGCAGGTACGCTTCTGCGCGCGGGTGGTCGGCGTTGGCTGCCGGATGGGTGCCGCCAACGTTGCTGGCACAGCCGCCCAGCAACATCAAGGCGCCAAGAATGATGCAGGATGCAGTGCGCATGGTCAGCCTCCGTTGACAGGTGCCGTAGCGGCAGGTGCTGCGCCGCCCTGGAAATCGTGCGTGATCTGGCCGGTACGACCAGCCACGCCGTTGACCTCGATGACACGGTCCGGGTAGCCCGGATTTTCCAGCATGATGGTATGGCGGCCAGCGGACAGCGCCAGGCGTTTCAACGGCGGGCTGACGCCGCGCCGCTGGCCATCGACATATACATTGCCCCAGGGATTGATCATCAGGCGATACGTCGTCGTGGGCGGCACGACAGCCTGCGTGGAAGCAGCTGGCAGCGCCGCTTCCGGTGCGTTCGTCGGCGTGGTCGCAGGCGCAGTGACAGAACCTGCGGCCGGTGCCGCGGCGGGAATGACTGGCTTGACCGGCTCGGGTGCTGGCGCTGATGCCGGGGCTGGTGTCGAGGCGGGTGTCGAGGCGGGTGCCGGGACAGGCGACTCCATCTTCGTCGGCTGAACCGGTGCGCCGACCAGTTCTTCGGCGCCATGCTGGCGTACCACATACAAGGCGCCAGCGAGCAACACAGCTGCGAGGACGAGCCATAGCCAGCGCTTGCTGGACGCTGGCGGTCCGTAATCGACAGCGGTGGTAGCGACCGGCGCGGCAGCTGGTTCGGCCGCGGCCGATGGTACCGATCGCACCGACGGCAGGGCGCCTGACGGTTTCAGCAATCCGATGGACACCATGCCCAGCAGATCGCGCAGTTCGGAAACAGTTTGCGGGCGCTGGGTCTTGTTGGGCGACATGCAGCGGTCCACCGCGTTCAGCAACGAGTCGCTGTAACCGGCCAGTCCGCGTCCCGCCAGCGGTCCGCTGGCGGGCATTTCATGGCTGATCGCGAAGTGAATCACAGCGGCCAGCGCGCGCAGGTCGGCAGCCACTTCCGGCTGAAAATCGGCATGCGCGTCGGGGTCGGGCAGCAGAGTGGCGTCGCCAGTCGCGTGCACGACGATGGTGTCGGGCATGATCAGGCGATGCGGTGCGCCAGTGGCATATTGCGTATCGAGCGATTGCAATAACTGGCGCAGGATCTTGCGGCACCAGAGTTCGTTTACCTGGGCCGGAGTGTACTCGACGATGTCGCGCACGGTGCGGCCGTCGGGCTGGCGTTCTTGTGGGGAGGTCGGGATGGGTGTCATCATGCTGCCTGTATTGGTCAGCGGTAATGATGACAGATTTACAGCGCAGATGCGACGCTTACCTTGCGTCGCCAGCACGTTTTCAGGCCGATCAGATCTGAATGAAACGCATCTTGAAATTGCGGCCCTTGATGGTGCCGAAATCGGCCCCCAGCGGGTTGCCGGTCGCCAGCCGTTTGAACGCCAGTTCGGCAACGTGGCGGTCGAGTGCGACATAGGTCATGAACTCGGAAACATTGATTTTGCCGACTTGCTCTTTGGTCAGGCCGGCGTCGCCGGTCAGCGCGCCCAGCACATCGCCCGGGCGCAGCTTGTCTTTCTTGCCGCCCATGATGCAAAGCGTTACCATCGGCGCCGGTTCGACGGCGATCGCGTCGCCCTGGTCGCTGTCGAGTTCATCGATGGTGTGCCAGCTGACCGGCACGCCCTGGTATTCCTCGATCAGGCGCACCCATTTCTTTTCGTTCGGTGCGCACAGCGACAACGCCAGGCCATTTTCGCCGGCCCGGCCGGTGCGGCCGATGCGGTGTACGTGCACCTCGGTATCTTTCGACACATCGACGTTGATCACGGCTTCCAGGTTGGCAATGTCGAGGCCGCGCGCGGCAACGTCGGTGGCCACCAGCACTGAACAACTGCGGTTGGCAAACAGGATAAGGATTTCGTCGCGTTCGCGCTGCTCGAGTTCGCCGTACAGTGCAAGCGCAGAAAAGCCCTGGGCGCGCAGGCTGTCGGCCAGTTCGCGGCAATGCACCTTGGTGTTGCAGAACGCCAGCGCCGACACGGGACGGAAGTGTCCGAGCAGCTTGCCGACGACTTCGTCGCGCTGGTCAAAACCGACTTCATAAAAGCGCTGCTCGATCTGGCCGGTGGTATGCGTCGCTTCCACACTGACTTCGACCGCGTCGTGCAGGAACAGGGCAGTCGCGGTGCGGATGTCGTCGGGATACGTGGCCGAAAACAACAACGTCTGGCGGCGTTTCGGGCAGGCGCTGACAATGCCGGCGATCTCGTCATAAAACCCCATGTCGGTCATGCGGTCGGCTTCATCGAGTACCAGCGTCTGCACCTTGGACAGGTCGATGGTGGCGCGGCCCAGATGGTCGCGGATGCGGCCCGGCGTGCCCACCACGATGTGCGCACCGTGCTCGAGCGACGCGATTTGCGGGCGCATCGCGGTGCCGCCGGTCAACGTCAAAATTTTGACGTTGCCGACACCGCGCGCCAGGCGGCGCAATTCGTTGGCAACCTGGTCGGCCAGCTCGCGTGTGGGACACAGCACCAGTGCCTGCACCGCAAACCATGTGGGGTTCAACTTGCTGAGCAGCCCGATTCCGAACGCCGCAGTTTTGCCGCTGCCGGTTTTGGCCTGGGCAATCAGGTCGCGCCCCTGCAATACCGGGGGCAGGCTGGCGGCCTGGATCGCGGTCATCTGCTTGTAGCCGAGCGCATCCAGGTTGGCGAGGAACGGCGCGGACAGGGCCAGCGTGGCAAACGAATCGGTATCTAGGGTCATGGCGGTACAGTTCAAGCAGGGTTCAGGCGGGCGCCCAGACCGGCAAGCCGGTCAGGTCGAGTTTGTCATCCCGGCGCCAGACCGGCAATCCGGAAGCGTCGGTTTCTGGCAGCAGCGGCAATTGTTCCTGCTTTAATGCAGCGCGGCGCGGACGGGCGCGTGGGGTCTTGACAACCTGCCCGGCAGCGCTGAGGTCGGGAGCGACAACTGTTTCGAAGCCGGGCAGGTCGATCGTCGTAATATCTTTTTTGTCTCTCATGGCGCTACGCTGCTGCAGAAAACGAGGCCCGGAAAACAAAAGCCCGGCTGCAAGAGTCGGGCTTCGGTGGTCAGGCTTGGATCAGTCACCCTGATAAAACATCAAGGTGCTATTGAATGGTTGCGGGGACAGGATTTGAACCTGTGACCTTCGGGTTATGAGCCCGACGAGCTGCCAGACTGCTCCACCCCGCGGTTGCAATTGTACCCGGGGTGAGCAGGGAACGCAAGGCTCGGCGCGCTTCTATGTTTTCAATGCGCTTCGGCTCGTCATTCAGCGCGACATTCAGCGCGACATTCAGCGCGACACTCAAGCGTACATCAGCGCCTGATTCAGCGCGACATTCAAGCCTACTACCTCGGCCTGCGTTCGCGCGCTCAGCGCCTGATTCAGCGCGTACGTCAGCTGGCACGCAGTCGCCACAACGACGTCATCTCCTGCGAACGGGCCGCGTGCAGCGGGTCGGATGCGTCCTGCGCGCGCGGGTGCAGCGGGCGCGTATCGATGCGGTCGACCACCGCCAGCCCGGCGCCTGCGATCCAGTCGGTCAACTGGGCGCGCGAACGCAGGCCGAGGTGTTCGGCCAGGTCGGACAGGATCAGCCAGCCTTCGCCGCCGGGCAACAAGTGGCTGGACAAACCTTGCAGGAAGCTTTTCAGCATGCGGCTGTCCGGATCGTAGACGGCAGCTTCAATCGATGAACTCGGTTTGCCCGGCAACCATGGGGGGTTGCAGACCACCAGTGCGGCGCGGCCTGCGGGAAAGAGGTCGGCCTGGACCACGTCGACCTGGCGCGCCAGATTGAGGCGCTCGAGATTCTCGCGTGCGCAGCCGAGTGCGCGTGTATCCATATCAGTGGCCACCACATGCTGCACGCCACGTGTTGCCAGCACCGCGGCGAGGACGCCGGTGCCGGTGCCGATGTCGAAAGCTTCCTGTTCCGCACCTGCAGGCAAGGGAGCATCCATCACCAGTTGCACGTATTCGCCGCGAATCGGCGAAAACACGCCGTACCAGGGGTGGATGCGCGCGCCCAGTGCGGCAATGGGCACACCCTTGGTGCGCCACTCATGGGCGCCAATCACGCCCAGCAATTCACGCAGCGGAGCGACAAACGGCGCGTCAAAACGGCCATACGCTTCATTGCAGGCCAGGCTGACGTCGGGGGCGCGGCGCAGTGGAATTGTATAGTCGCGCTCGAACGGAATCAGCAGCATGCCCAGCGTCCGCGCGCGCTGGGACTGCGCCAGTCGGTGGCGATGGAAGGATTCAAGCGGCGTCGGCGGCGCTTTTGCCGCTTTCACTGCCTTGGCACGGCTGGCGCGCGCAGGCTTGTGGTCAATTCTGCGCGCCATTGCCTGCAGCAGCTGGCGGGCATTCTGGAAATCGCCACGCCACAACAGCGCGGTGCCTTCAAGCGCGTGCTGGTAGGCCACATCGGCGTTCATCTGGTCATCGGCGATGATGACTTTTTTCGGTGTGGCCAGGCCGCTGCCGGAGCGCCATGTGGCGCTTGCCGGCGTGCCGGTGGCAACGTCCGTCCAGCCGATGGTGGCGGTGGTCATCTGGGCAATCAGTGGTGATGCGACCAGGTGCCGGTCGGCGAGGCGAGATAAGAGGCCACGGTAGCCTGGTCGCCAGTGGCGTGACGGCGCACTTCGCCGCAATCGCAAATACCCTGGTAGGGCTGGATGTGTGAACACGCCGACACTTTTTGCAGGTAGACCTTGACGGGCTTGGTGCAGGCAGTGCATTTGAAGGTCAGGATACGGGCAGGTTTGGACATGAAAGTGGTCTTGAAATGTTCTTGAAAGTGGTCTTGAAAAATGCTGTTGAAAATGCGTGGCAGCATCCTGAAAGCGTGCTGCCACAGGCGATATTTTACACGCTGACCGTGACGGCGCTGCTGCCACCACCGGCCGGGCGCACGAGGATTTTTGCAGAAATCCGTTCGGTCATTTCCTGCACGTGCGAGATGACGCCAACTTTGCGACCCATCGATTGCAGCGCATCGAGCGCATCCATCGCAACGCCGAGGGTTTCACTGTCGAGGCTGCCAAACCCCTCATCGATGAACAGCGATTCGACCCGTACCCGGTTTGACGATAGCGAAGCCAGGCCAAGCGCCAGTGCCAGCGAAACCAGGAACGATTCGCCGCCGGACAAAGAATTGACCGACCGAATTTCGCCTCCCATGTCCTGGTCGCGCACCATCAATGCCAGCGACGGTGCATTGCCGACCATGACCCGTTCGAGCCGGTAGCGCCGTGCCAGTTGCGCCAGGTGGCTGTTAGCGTAGCCGAGCAATACGTCGAGTGTAAATTGCTGCGCGTAGTTGCGGAATTTCTTGCCGTCAGCGGAGCCGATCAGTTCCGACAGGCGCCCCCACCGTTGCTCAACCGCTTGCTGAGCCTCGATCTCGGCCAGCACCGCCGCGGCGTCGCGCCGGCGTGCGTCGTCCTGGGCGGTCTGCAGGCGGAGTCCGGACACCTGCTCATGCGCTTGATTGCGCTGGACCAGCAGGGTCGCCAGCGCTGCGTCGACCTGTTCCAGCGTGAGCGGCGCAACCGTCGATGCATCTGCTTGTGTCGGGTCGTTTTGTGCACTGTCGATACGGGCGGCCAGATGCCGCGCGGTCTGATCCTGGCGTTCGGCGCGCACGGTGGCGGCCCGCGCGACATTTGCCGCAAGCTCCGCCAGCGCAGCGCGTTCCTGCGCAATCCATGCCGTGCCGACCGCCAGCAAATTGTGCAGTTCGACGAGGCTGGTGACGGGCTCGTAAAGGTTGTTATCGGTGTTATCCGAGCTATCGGCGCTGTCTGTTTTGTCTATTTTTTCTGTTCTGTCTGTGCTATCGGCGCTGTCGGTGTTATCGACGCAGTCGGCGCTGCCCGCGCCACTGCCCGTACTGTGGGAGGACGTGTTGGCGAAGTCTTCAAGCCACTCCGCCAGGCGGGCGGTAATGCTGGTGGCTTCCGCCTGGAGGCTGCTGACCCGATCATGGGCCTGAACCAGCGCGTTGCGCGCCGCGCCTTCTGCCTGGGCTGCCGCCTGCACCAGTGCTCCCTGTTGTTGCAAGGCATCGCGCGCGGTGACAATTGCCTGCACCAGTTCCTGTTCGATGACAGCTACCGGACGGTGATTCCACAGCGCGGCGCGTTCGTGTCGACGCGCACGCAGCGTGTCGTCGCGGGCACCAAACACACGTTCCGCCTCCGTGGCAGCGGCGTGCACATGGCTGGCGCGCTCGACCAGCGTGCCATGTGCGGCCTGCTGCGTGGCCAGCGTGGCGGCCAATGCAGTCTGCGCATTGGTGCGGCCACGCCATGTTTCCACCGCGTGCGCGCGGGCTGCGCGGAACGTCGCCGGGCCGCGCGCCCAGTCGGTCCGCCAGTCCGGCACGACAGGGGCCAGCACGGCATCGAGCTCGTCCAGCAAAGTGGCCAGCGCCGCCAGCGCTGTGCCGTGCTTGCTCGATTGCGCAGCGAGTTCCGCGTCCAGCCGTGCCAACAGCGTGCTGTCACCGTGCGCAGCATGTTGTAACTGTGCATGCGCAGTTTGCGCCTGTTCCCAGGCATGCTGGGCGGCGTCGCGTGCCAGTGCTGCCTGCCGTGCAGACTGTTCGCGCTGGTCCACAGTGCGGATGGCTTCACGCACCTCGGCCAGTTGCCCGGTGAACCAGGCGCTGCGCTGCGGCACCGGCGGCGCCATTGCAGCCAGCGGCTCGGCTTCCCATTCCGCTTCCAGTTCTGCCAGCGACGTGGCCAGCCGGTCGCGGTCGCGCTGCAGTTGCGGTAACCGTTCGACGATGTTTTCATGGGCTGCACCGGCACTCGCGCGGGCCGCCAGATTATCTTGCAGTTGCTGGCGGCAGCGCCGTACTTCGGTTCGTAGATTCTCCAGCATGTCTTCCAGGCGCGCATCCTGGTGCTGGTAAGGATGTGTGGCGCTGCCACAGACCGGGCAGGGCGCATCGTCCACCAGTGTGGCGCGCAGGTCGACCACATTGCCTGCGCAGGCAAGTTCTGCCGCTGCCAGCGAACGTTCGGCTTGCTGGGCGCCGGCAGCAAGCGCCGGGGCGGCTTCCTTTGCCGCTGCCAGCGTGGCCAGCGCACTGGCACCGGCCTGTTCCAGGGTGGCGGCCTGGGCGCATGCCTCGGCGTGTTGCGTGTGCGTGGATGCCAGCAGCAACCACGTGCGCTCTGCCACCAGCAGCGCTTCGCGCCGGGTGTCGGCTTCTTCGCGCGTGCTGCCGAGGATGATCATGTCGAACCCGGCCAGCGCGGCGTTCGCCTGCTGGCGCGCCAGTTCGCGCTGCGCCAGTGTGGCATGGGCCGTTGCCAGCAGCGCCGCATGCCGGGCGACCTGCTTGCCGGCAAGGTCGGCTGCTTTTTGTGCGTCGCTCAGCGCAGCGGCGCTGACGGCAAGCTGTACACCTGCCGCCTCAGCCTGCACCAACAGCCGGTCCCAGCGCGGCCATTGTTCTGCCAGCGTGGCAACTTCTGCATGAGCCGCCAGCCAGTCGGCGCCCTCGGCGAGGGAGCGCTCGGTAGCAGCAATGTGCGCCGCACTGGCATTGAGCGCGGTGTGGTTGTCGGCAGTCTGTTGCTGCGCTGCCGCGCGCGCACTGTCGGCCTGCTGGTGCAAAGGAGCCAGCGCGGCGACGGTGGCGTCGAGTCGCTTGGCATCGTCCAGCATGGGGGCGGCAGCGCGCTGGGCAGCGTCGGCAGCTGCTACCCGGTCATTGGCTGCGCTGGCTTCCAGAACAGCCATTTTGTGCGCATCCAGTGCCTGCGTCAGCCCTGCTTCCTGCGCGAGGACCGCTTGCTGTGCCTGCATGGCTTCTTGCGCCAGACGTGCCAGGTCCGCTGCCATTGGGCGCGCTTCCTGCACGGCGTCCAGGGTTGCGAGGCGGCGCCAGCGGGGTGTTGCCTGTTCGACCTGGCTGATGGTGTTGGTTTCGACCAGGGTAGCCTGGGCCACGCCGGCAAGCAGACGCGCCAGCTCGTGGTGCCAGCGCTGTTGCTGCTCGAGCACGCGTTTGCTGGCGTCGAGCGCTGCCAGGCTGACGGTTGCAGCCGCCAGTTCAGTATCGACGAGCGACCTTTCGTCGGGCGGCAGCGGGGCCTGGTCGGCCAGCTTGCGCGCCAGGTGACGCATGGCTTCCTGCTCGCCCTTGTAACGCTCGAAGGCGCGGCGTGAAATATCGCTGTAAATGGTGCTGCCGGTAAGCGTTTCGAGCAACTCGCCGCGCTCGTTTTCATCGGTTTTCAAAAAGGCTGAAAACTCGTTCTGGGCCAGCAGCACCGAGCGTGTAAATTGTTCGAAGGACAAGCCGATCCGGTTGGCAATTTCCAGCAGTGCTTCGCTTTTTGTGCCGCCCAGCGCGGTCAGTTCGGGCAGACGGTGCAGGCTGGTATGGGACGCCTGCAGCAGCCCGGATGCCTTATTGCGCGAACGCCGCACACTCCAGCGGGCACGGTAGCGCTGGCCGTCGTTGCCAACGAAATCGACTTCGGCATAGGCTTCGGCGGCGCCGCGCCGCAGCAGGTTGCGTGGATCAAACGTGGAAACTGCTTCGCCGCCCGCATCGGGGAGCGCACTGCCGCCGCGCGCGCTTTTTGGCAGGCGCGGGGTGGTGCCATACAAGGCCAGGCACAGGGCATCGAGCAGCGTGCTTTTTCCGGCGCCAGTGGGGCCGCTGATGGCAAACAGGCCGGAGGATGCCAACGGCTCGGATTCGAAGTCGACGGCAAAGTCGCCCGCCAGCGAAGCCAGGTTGCGCCCGGCAATTTTGAGGATTTTCATCGTGCACCGCCCGTGCTGCCCTCAAGCATCAGTTCGGCGAAGGCCGCCAGTTGCTCATGTGGCGCGTCCGCGTCGTAGCGTTGCCGGTACAGGCGGCGGAAGATATCGTCCGGCTGCATTTGCGCGAGCTGGTCGAGCGTCAGAACGGCATCGGCGTCAGCATCCTGCAGCGCGGTCAGTTTGCGGGTCGGTTCGATTTTTGCCAGGCGCACCGGCTTGCCTGCCAGCGTGGCTTCAATTTGTGCCCGCAGGCTTGGCTCCGGCGCATCGAGCAGCACCCGCACTTCGAGAAAAGGTTGTGCGTGCAAAGGCACGTTGGGCAAGTCGAGCGCAACCAACGCAGCGATCACGTCTTTCAGTGGCTGTGGCGTGGCAGGAATGCGCAGCAGCGGCACGGCACGTGGCACCGGTAGCGGCGTGATTGCCGTTGCACGTTCACCTGTCAGGTCCACCTTCAATACCTGGTGCGTATAGCCGACCTCGGCAAACGACAGCGGCAACGGGCTGCCGCTGTAGCGCAGGTGCTCCTGCTGGCCAACGCGCTGGGCCAGGTGCAGGTGGCCCAGTGCGGCATAGGCGATGGCGTCGTCGAACATGGCGGCCGGCAAGGCTTCGGTACCGCCGATGACGATGCGCCGCTCCGATTCAAGCGAAGACTTTCCGTCGATCATGTGGCAATGACCCATGGCGACAATTGCCTGACCGGGCAGCCGCTTTTCTTGGGCGAGTGCGTGTGCTTGCCGGTACAGCTGCGTGATACCGTGGAGATAAGGATCTGGCGTAATGGTACCGTCCGCCGGTGGCGCAATTCTGGGCACGTCGCCGGGCCGCAGGAAGGGGATGGCCAGACACCATGCCTGCACGTCGCCGTGTTTGTCGTGCAGCGGCACCAGCAGGCGATCGAGGTCGATTGCGCCATCGTCGCGCCGTGCCACGGTGCCGATGACCACGGTGCCGTGTGCTTCCAGCAGCGGACCCGGCGCTTCGAGACGGCCCGGTGAATCGTGATTGCCAGCAATGACAACGATATCGAGTTGCGGACACCGGGCGCGCGCCTGCTGCAGAAAACGATAGAGCTGGCGCTGGGCTGCGGCCGATGGATTGCTGTTGTCAAAAATATCGCCGGCAACGAGCAGGGCATCGATTTCCTCATGCACAAGCGTATCGAGTAACCAGTCGAGGAAGCGCTGATGCTCGTAGCCGCGCTCGAAAGTATGCAGGGTCTGGCCCAGATGCCAGTCGGATGTGTGCAGCAAGCGCATGAGGTCGGTTACCTTCAAAGTACTGGATGGATGAACAGGTGTCTACTATAACGCAGCGTGCATATGCTGAGCACGCTGCGCGCGGAAATTCGGCGGATTCCTACTGCAACGCCATTGCTGCGAGTGCAGCATTCCCCAATGCACCACCATGGTGAATTTGACCCAGATCAAAGGTCGAATGTTTGCGATCCCTACACTTGGAACTTCTTCAGGCTGATACGAAAAGCATTGTCCCCCAAAGCCTGTTTCCATAACGCATTTCCCCGATCGACACTGCCTTGCCGCGCTTTTACGCACGGCAACTGCACACCTGTCGACCAGGGCGAAATCACCCGAGGAGAACGAATGTTAACAGCGACATACACGTTGGTAGCCATGTCGGTCGAGCAAGCCAGTGTCCGGATCGGCTTGCAGTCGCTGCGCCAGATGCTGCATGCCTACTATCTGAATCAGACCACACTCAGTGCCGAGCAGGTGGATTATGCCGCCAGCGCCATGCAGCGTCTGCACAATGCCTGCCAGTGGCGCAAACTCGACAAATTCCTGATTCCGGCAGTGCGTCGCGCCACGCGGCTGGCTGACGATCTGCTGGCGGAACTCGATGCCCTGAGTGTGCAGGCCAGCGATGCGATGGCAGTGTCGACAGCGTTTGACGGCGCCATCGAAGAAGGCGCGCAGGCTGACGCTTTTTGCGCCGTGCTCGACACCTTTTGCCGCGTCCTGCTGACGCGGATCGAGCGCGAAGAGCGGGAACTGTTTCCGCTCGCCCGTGTCGCCGTGCCAGGGGAGGCATGGTTCGCCCTGGCCAACCAGATGCTGGCCCACGATGCGTACCTCGAGGAGCAGCGCAGCGCGCCGGCACAGCCGGGCGGCCCGCGCCATCGCCCACGCACCGCCCGGGAACCTGGCGCCAGGCCGGCGCCGCGGCCGGGTGTGCGCGTCAGCACCCTGCATTAGGGTCAGCCGCCTTCATTAAAAACACGCGGCAGCGCGCTGCAAACGCCCGGGCGGCCGGTCGACCGGTCGTTGTTTGTTATGATGGGGTTTTTGGCAGCGCGACTCATCATGTTCCAATTTCTGTTCAGACGCTCGGGCGACAAGGCCTCCACACCCGCCCCGGCCCCGGTCGACCAGGCGCCTGCCGCGCCCACTTTGCGCGATAGCCAGAGCGCTGCGCTGCGTGCGCTGGGTGACGATGAGGCCGCCGTAGTTGCCTTCATCCTGCAGTCGGATTTTGCAGAATTGCGTCTGGCCGCCGCCGCCAAGGTGCACACCCGCGCAGCACTCGAGCAGGTACACGGCGCCATGCGCAATGTCGATCGCCGCGTGGCAAAACTCGTCCAGGGCCGCCTTGATGCATTGCGTCACCAGGATGCCGAAACAGTGCGCGCACGCGCCATCGTCGACGATGCGTTGTTGCTGGTCGACGCGCCAGGCCTCACGCCTAACCAGGTTGCCGAACTCGACCGCAGATGGGCCGTCATCAGGGCGCCGCAACTGGCCAGTCAATTCGACGCGGCGCGCGCAACGCTTGGCGCCCGTCTGGACGCGCAAGTGCAATTGCAGCGCGCCATGATTGACCGGCTTGGCGCCTTGCGCAAGCTTGACGCCAGCGACCTTGGCGCCGCCGATCTTCAGCAGCAACTGACGCAGATGAACGATGCCCACGCGACCGCGCTGGCGTCGCCTGAACGCGGTTCGCTGCCGCGCAATCTGATTGCCGAATTCGAGCGCGAAATGGCGCGCGTGCAAGCCACGACGGCAGGCCGCGAAAAGCAGCAGGCCGCACTGTCCGCACGTTCGGCCGCACTCGATGCCTGGGAAGCCGTACCCGCCGACACGTTGCAGGCCGGCGCGCTGCGACGCGAATGGCAAGCGTTGCCAGCAGCGGGCAGCGCCGGGCAACAGGCGCGTTTCGATGCCTTGCTGGCGGCAGCGCCGGCACCCCCGGCAACTACCGTCAAGCCTGAAGCGACCGCGGCGCGCCCTGGCGCCGCAAAGGGTGCAGACCGTCCCTTCCTCGACGCGCTCGACGCAATGGAAGCCGCGCTCGAGCAGGGTTCACTCGGCAGCGCTGCCGAACTCGATAAGGCGCTGAAAGATGGCAAGACAGCACGCGGCTTGCGCCTGACCAGTGCCCAGGCCGACCGCCTGGCCCATGTCCGCGCCGAGCTGAAACGCTTGTCCGACTGGGCGCGCTGGGGCGGCAATGTGTCGCGCGAAGAACTCATCAAGGCGGTCGACCAGATGGCGACGCAATCGCTGCCGATGGCCGAACTGGACAAGAAAGTTGGCAGCATGCGCGAGCGCTGGAAGGCGCTTGACAGCCTGTCCGGTGCTGCGCCAAAAACGCTGTGGGAGCGGTTCGATGCGGCGTGCAGCATGGCCTACGCGCCGGCTGCGGCCCACTTTCGCCAATTGGCCGAAGAGCGTCACGCGAATGCTGCGACCGGCCAGACCCTGCTCGACGAAGCCAGGGCCGAGATTGCGCGTTTGCAGGAAGACAGCGCCACACAATGGAAAGAAATGGCTGCCGAAGTGCAGCGCTTGCGCAACGCGTGGAGCCATCTTGGTGCCATCGATCGCAAGGACAAGAAGCGCCTCGACCAGGAGTTTGCCGATGCGCTGAATGTGCTGCAGGCGCCGCTCGAGCAGCAGCGCAAGGAAGAAGTGGGTCAGCGCGAGGCACTGATCGAGGCTGTCGGCAAGCTCGACCCGCAGGACCGTCACACGCTGGACGCCATCCGCGACATCCAGCAGCGCTGGCAGCAGCAGGCCAAAGCGGTGCCGCTTGAGCGGCGCGCCGAACAAATGTTGTGGCAGCGTTTCCGTGCTGCCTGTGATGCCGTGTTTGCCAGCCGCAAGGAAAGTGCCCAGGCGCTCGACGCCGGTCGGCGCGAGCACGAAGCAGCCAAAATTGCCATCTGTCAACAACTTGAAGCCGGCGCGCTGGAGGTTACTCCTGCCAGCGCTGTCAAGCTGCTGCGCGACGCTGCCAGCGCCTGGCAGGCTGCAGGTCCGGTGCCGCGCGCCCACGAAGCGCGCATCGAGCAACGTTACCAGGCGGCCATTGAACTGGTACAGGAACACGTCGACACGGTGCGGCGCGCGGTAGGTGCGGCGCAAGCCAGCGCACTGCGCGACAAATTACACCTGTGCATCGCGCTTGAGCAGACGCTGGCCGGGGACGTGCAGGAGTCAGGCGACTGGTCCGCACGCTGGACCGGCTTGCCCACGCTGGGCAGTGCCTCTGAACGTGCTCTACAGCAGCGCTTCGATGCTGCGCTGGCCGCGCGCGCGGGCGGGGCGGCTGCGCAGGCAGACTATCTGCAAACGCTGGAAAGCAACCGCGCAACCCTGCTGCAGGATTTACTGCGCGAAGAAATTGTCGCGGGCATCGACAGCGGCGCCGAATTCGCGCGTGAACGCCTGAAGTTGCAGGTCGATGTGTTGCAGTCGTCGCTGAAATCGGGCCAGAAGCCGGTTGCCCAGGCAACCCGTCTGCAAGCGCTGCTGGCATTGCCGGCCGCGCTCGACGAACGCACCGTTACGCGCATCGAGCAACTGCTGATGCGCCAGGCGCGGGCATTGAGCTGACAGATGACGATCCCACGCATGAACGAAGTGCGCGTGCAGACGGACGATTTCGATCTGAATCTGGAACTGGCGCGCCTGCGTGCCGGTCAGCCAGGCTTGGGCGCTGTGGTGTCGTTTGTCGGCACCGTGCGCGACATGAACGACGGCAGCGCCGTGTCCGAAATGGAACTCGAACACTATCCCGGCATGACCGAACAAGCGCTGGCCGACATTGTTGACCAGGCCAACACCCGCTGGCCGCTGCTTGGCGCGCTGATTATTCATCGCGTGGGGCCGTTGCAACCGCAGGAGCAGATTGTGCTGGTGGCGTGCGGCGCAGCGCACCGTGGCGTGGCATTTGCCGCCTGCGAATTCATCATCGACTACCTCAAAACCGACGCGCCATTCTGGAAAAAAGAACAGACGCCGGACGGCGCGCGCTGGGTCGATGCGCGCGACAGCGATGACAGCGCGAAAGCCAAGTGGGCCGTCACGCGCTGAGTTACCGTTGAGTTACTTTTAAGTTACTTTTAAGTTGCCTTTGAGAATTTCCTGGAAATCGCTATCATTAATGTTGTGCTTTCGCAGCGTGGAATAATTGCCTGAAGGCACAATCGAGTTTCCACCATGCCAGGAGACCACCATGCACACCATCGCTTCGCCCCGTCCTACCGCCGCTTTTGTGTTCGCTGCTTGGCTTGCGTTGCTGATCGGCGGCGGCGCTTACCTGCTCGGGCTGTGGAATTCGACGCTGGCGCTGAATGAAAAAGGTTATTACCTGACGCTGTTGCTGTACGGCCTGTTTGCCGCAGTGTCGCTGCAAAAATCGGTGCGGGACCGGGCCGAGGGCGTGCGCGTTACGGCGATTTATTTTAGCCTGTGCTGGGTGTCGGTCCTTGCCGCGCTGCTATTGCTGACCGTTGGCCTGATGCATGCCACGATGCTGCTCAGCGAAAAAGGTTTTTATGCAATGTCGTTTGTGCTGAGTCTGTTTGCTGCGGTGGCGGTTCAGAAAAATGTGCGTGACAGCGGCGTCGGCGCCGAAACATTGTCTGAAGCCTGACTGCATCGGCGGGCGGGCATTTTAGTCCGCCGCCTTGAATCCTTCCTGCTTACCCCCAAGTTACTGCCAAGTTAAAAACATTTGGGAGTAATACCATGCGTCAAGACAAACTGACGACCAAGCTGCAGGAAGCCCTGGCGGATGCCCAGAGCCTCGCGGTCGGCAATGACAACCAATATATCGAGCCGGCGCACTTGCTGCTGGCTTTGCTGAACCAGGACGACGGTGGCGCCCGTTCCCTGTTGCAGCGCGCTGGCGTGAACGTCGGCAGCCTGACTACTTCCCTGAAGAGTTCGCTTGAGCGCCTGGCCAAGGTGTCAGGCAATGGCGGCGAAGTGCAGGTGGGGCGCGAGCTGGTATCGCTGCTCAATCTCGCCGACCGCGAATCGCAGAAACGCGGCGACCAGTTTTTGTCGAGCGAAATGATCTTGCTGGCGCTGGTTGATGACAAGTCCGATGCCGGCCGCCTCGCGCGCGACGCCGGGCTGACCAAAAAAGCGCTGGAGTCGGCCGTGCAGGCCGTGCGCGGCAATGAAGGCGTCAACTCGCAGGATGCCGAAGGTCAGCGCGAATCCTTGAAAAAATATACCCTCGACCTGACCGAACGCGCCCGCATGGGCAAGCTCGATCCTGTCATCGGCCGCGATGAAGAAATCCGCCGCGCCATCCAGGTCCTGCAGCGCCGCACCAAGAACAATCCGGTGCTGATCGGCGAGCCAGGCGTGGGCAAAACTGCCATCGTCGAGGGTCTGGCGCAGCGCATCATCAACGGCGAGGTACCAGATTCGTTGAAAGGCAAGCGCGTATTGTCGCTCGACATGGCTGGCTTGCTGGCGGGCGCCAAGTTCCGCGGCGAATTCGAGGAGCGCCTGAAAAGTGTCTTGAAGGAACTGGCGCAGGATGAAGGCCAGACCATTCTGTTCATCGACGAACTTCACACGATGGTCGGTGCCGGCAAGGCCGAGGGCGCGATGGATGCAGGCAATATGCTGAAACCGGCGCTGGCGCGGGGCGAGCTGCATTGCGTTGGCGCCACCACGCTCGACGAATACCGCAAATACATTGAAAAAGATGCGGCGCTCGAGCGGCGGTTCCAGAAAATCCTGGTCGACGAGCCCACGGTGGAAGCCACCATTGCGATTTTGCGCGGCTTGCAGGACAAGTATGAATTGCACCATAAGGTCGACATTACCGATGCCGCCATCATTGCTGCGGCAGAATTGTCGCATCGTTACATCACTGACCGTTTCCTGCCCGACAAGGCGATCGACCTGATCGATGAAGCAGCCTCGAAGATCAAGATCGAGATCGATTCCAAGCCGGAAGTGATGGACCGCCTCGAGCGCCGCATCATCCAGCTGAAAA
This sequence comes from Pseudomonadota bacterium, assembly GCA_030853745.1. Lineage (GTDB taxonomy): Bacteria > Pseudomonadota > Gammaproteobacteria > Burkholderiales > Burkholderiaceae_D > JALYUM01. The sequence continues at coordinate 44,773 of JALYUM010000021.1, forward strand.
TTGAGCGGGAAGCCGTCAAGAAAGAAAAGGACGACGCGTCGGCACGCCGGCTCGAACTGATCGATGCAGAAATTGCGCGTCTGGAGCGGGAATACAACGATTTCGATGAAATTTTGAAGGCCGAGAAGGCCATGGTGCAGGGCACGACGCACATCAAGGAAGAAATCGAGGATGTGCGCCAGCAAATGGAAGAAGCGCGGCGGCAGAGCAACTATGCGCGTATGTCCGAGCTGCAATATGGCCGCCTGCCGGAACTCGAAGCGCAATTGAAGCAGGCCGAAGCGACGGTCGACAAGGATCAGAAGGCTGACGCCGGCAAGCCGAGACTGCTGCGCACACAAGTGGGCGCCGAGGAGATTGCCGAAGTGGTGTCGCGCGCAACCGGCATTCCGGTGTCGCGCATGATGCAGGGCGAGCGCGACAAGCTGATGCATATCGAAGACGAGCTGCACAAGCGCGTCGTGGGCCAGGATGAGGCCATCACGGCAGTCGCCGATGCGATCCGCCGGTCGCGCGCCGGGTTGTCGGACCCGAACCGTCCGTATGGTTCCTTCATGTTCCTCGGGCCCACGGGCGTCGGCAAGACGGAGTTGTGCAAGGCGCTGGCGACGTTCCTGTTCGATACCGAGGATTCGATGATTCGGCTCGACATGAGCGAGTTCATGGAGAAGCACTCGGTGTCGCGCCTGATCGGGGCGCCGCCGGGTTACGTGGGCTATGACGAAGGTGGTTATCTGACCGAAGCGGTGCGCCGCAAACCATACAGCGTCATCCTGCTCGATGAAGTGGAAAAGGCGCACCACGACGTGTTCAACGTGCTGCTGCAAGTGCTTGACGATGGCCGCATGACTGATGGGCAGGGACGTACCGTGGACTTTAAAAATACCGTGATCGTCATGACGTCGAACCTGGGTTCGCAAAAAATTCAGTCGATGGACAGCGACGATCCCGGTGTGGTCAAGCTGGCCGTGATGGCCGAGGTACGAGGGCATTTCCGGCCCGAGTTCATCAACCGGATCGACGAGATCGTGGTGTTCCATGGCCTCGACGAAAAAAACATCGGCGCTATCGCCAAGATTCAGCTGCGTCAACTGGAACAGCGCCTGGCGAAAATGGATATGACACTCGAGGTGTCCGACGAGGCGCTGCAGAAAATTGCCGAGGCGGGCTACGATCCGGTGTATGGCGCGCGGCCGTTGAAACGTGCCATCCAGCAGCAGATTGAAAATCCGCTGTCGAAATTGATCCTGTCGGGCCGTTACGGGCCGAACGACACGATTCCCGTGCGGGTAGTGGGCGGCGGGCTGGTGTTCGAGCCGGCGCTCGACCTGGCAAAGTAAAGAGGGCACCGCTGGGCGGATTTTCGGCGTAGTCTAGTTGGCATTCGCCACGTTTCCGAAAGTCCGCCATGACCACGAACAATTGCCTTTCCACTACCGACCTGTGCGATGCCCACTGTGACGAGCTGAACGATGGCCGCATGGCCGTGCTGGCGCCGCAATATATCTCCTTCGGCAAGCGCCGTGCATTTTTCGGCCATGCTGTCACGCTGGCAGTTACCGATGACAACGCCCTGGTGCGCGCCACGCTGGAAATGCCCGGCGAGGGCAGGGTGCTGGTCATCGATGGCGGCGGCAGCCAGCGGTGCGCACTGGTTGGTGGGCAACTGGCGCTATTGGCGCAAAACAATGGCTGGAGCGGCATCATCGTCGACGGTTGCGTGCGCGATGTCGATGAACTGAACGCCTGCGATATCGGCATCCGCGCCCGCGCGGTCCACCCACGCCGCGGTGGCAAACTGGGCGCTGGCCATCGCGACACCATCATCCACATCGCCGGCACGCACGTGCGCCCGGGCGACTGGATCGTTGCCGATGCTGACGGCATCGTGGTCTCGCGCAAGGAACTCGCCTGATCTGACCATCCTCTGTAATTGCCGTAAATCAATATCTTCTCTTGCCCCCGGACTAGTATGTCCGGGGCGCTTCGTTTCATCTGACGCAATCGCCATTCCACCATGTGAAATGTCGATCGGGTTGTGCGTTTCATGTTCATCTCATTTCGAGAAATTCCTTTCCGCATCGCGAAAAACGATATGCAACTCGTTGATTTTATTGCGCTTAAAATTATTCATGTGTCTTATATAAGAGTCGTACTGGCATCTTGGACAGGCCTAGAATAGTTTCAACGGACAGACGATTTTGAGCAGTCTTTTTCTTTATCTTTCACTTCAGGAGAATCAACATGGCAACGCGCGCACAACAAATTGCAGCACTCCAGCATGACTGGGATACCAACCCACGCTGGACGGGTGTCACCCGCACTTATTCCGCCGAAGATGTTGTGCGCCTGCGCGGGTCCTTGCGCATCGAGCACACGCTGGCGCAACGCGGCGCCGAAAAACTGTGGGACCTCGTCAACGACGAGCCGTTCGTCAATGCGCTTGGCGCGCTGACCGGCAATCAGGCCATGCAGCAAGTGAAAGCCGGTCTGAAAGCCATCTATCTGTCGGGTTGGCAAGTTGCCGGCGATGCCAATGTGGCCGGCGAAATGTATCCCGACCAATCGCTGTATCCGGCCAACTCGGTGCCACTGGTGGTGCGTCGCATTAACAACACCTTCCAGCGTGCCGATCAGATTCAATGGTCCGAAGGCAAGGAAGACATCGATTATTTTGCCCCCATCGTGGCCGATGCAGAAGCCGGCTTCGGTGGCGTGCTGAACGCGTATGAGCTGATGAAATCGATGATCGAGGCGGGCGCTGCAGGTGTTCACTTCGAAGATCAATTGGCCTCGGTCAAAAAATGCGGTCACATGGGTGGCAAGGTGCTGGTGCCATCCCGGGAAGCCATCGAAAAACTGACGGCAGCACGCCTGGCCGCCGATGTCATGGGTACGTCGACGCTTGTTATCGCCCGCACCGACGCCGAAGCCGCCGACCTGCTGACATCCGACGTCGACCCGATCGACCAGCCTTTCGTCACCGGCGAACGCACCGTCGAGGGTTTTTATCGCGTGCGTCCAGGCATCGAGCAAGCCATTTCGCGCGCACTGGCCTACAGCCCGTATGCCGACCTGGTCTGGTGCGAAACCGGCAAGCCCGATCTGGCCTTTGCCAAAAAATTCGCCGATGCCGTGCACGCCAAATTCCCCGGCAAAATGCTGGCCTACAATTGCTCGCCATCGTTCAACTGGAAAAAGAACCTGGACGACGCCACCATCGCCAGCTTCCAGAAAGAGCTGGGCGCCATGGGCTACAAATTCCAGTTCATCACGCTGGCCGGGTTCCACTCGCTCAACTACGGCATGTTCAACCTCGCCCACGGCTATGCGCGGCGTCAGATGTCGGCGTTTGTTGAACTGCAGGAAGCTGAATTTGCTGCGGCCGACAAAGGTTTTACGGCAGTCAAGCACCAGCGCGAAGTGGGCACCGGGTACTTCGATGCGGTGACTCAGGCCATCCAGAACGGGCAAAGCTCGACGACAGCGCTGCACGGTTCGACCGAAGACGAGCAATTTTTCGAAGAGAAAAAGGTGGCGTGAAAGTAGTTGCTTTGCCGGAAACCGCAGCGGTGCAAGCTCTGCGGTTTTTTTAACGTCGAGATCGCATTTCGAAGCACGCCAGTCTTTTTGAGCGATAATGGCGTATCTTTGCCGGTGCTTCACCTGCCGGCGCGCCCATTACCGCTTTTTGGAACACCCTCCCTATGTTGAGCTACCGCCACGCCTTTCACGCGGGTAATCACGCCGATGTGCTGAAGCATTTTGTCCAGGTTCAATTGCACGCCTACATGAACCAAAAGGATGCTGCCTACACGTATATCGATACCCACTCCGGCGCCGGCGTGTACGCCCTCGATGGCGGCTATGCGGCCAAGAACGCCGAGTACGAAACCGGTATCGGTCCGTTGTGGGAACGCACCGATTTGCCGCCAGCGCTGAAGGAATACCTCGACCTCGTGAAAGCCATGAACCCGAGCGGCAAGATGCGCTATTACCCGGGTTCGCCGTATGTCGCCGACAAGGTGTCGCGCGACATCGATCGCCTGCGCCTGTTCGAATTGCATCCGGCCGACAGCAAGATTTTGGCCGACAATTTCCGCCGCGTCGATGCCCACAAGGCCGAGCAGGGCGAGCGTCCATCGGCGCGCGGGCGGCGTGTACTGATCGAACGCGGCGACGGTTTCGCGGCCCTGAAAACGCTGCTGCCGCCACCATCGCGCCGCGCACTGGTGCTGATCGACCCGCCGTATGAAGACAAGCAGGACTATCGCAAGGTCAAGGATGCGCTCGAGGAAGCTCTGGGGCGTTTTCCAACTGGCACGTACGCTGTCTGGTACCCGTTGCTGCACCGCATGGAGTCGCGCCAGTTCGCCGACAAGCTGAAACGCTTGCCGGCGAAGGAGTGGCTGAACGTGTCGCTGACCGTCTCGACGCCTGGTCCGGCCGGGTTTGGTTTGCACAGCAGCGGCATGTTCATCCTGAATCCGCCGTACACGCTGGAACCTTTGCTGCGTCAGGTCATGCCTTACCTGGTCAAAGTGCTGGGCAAAGATGCGGGCGCCACGTTCGTCATTGAAAAAGGCGAGCAGATGACCGGTTCGGCAGCGCAGCGCACCATTGCCAATGGCGCCTTGCGCACGCCGGTCGGGAACGCCCGGCGCGCCAGTCCGCTGGCCGGTGGTGGCAGTTTGCGCCTGCCCGGCCAGGCACCAGTGGGTTCGCCGGGGAGCGAGCCACGCGATGAATCGCTGGGTCGTCCCGCAGTGAAATCGCCTGCAGCCAAGGAAAATGTACGTAAATTCATGAAGCCGGCAGCACCGGCAGGTGCCGGCACCAGTGCGCGGCCGGTTGCCAGGACTGCTGCCAACCCGGCATCCGGCCGTCCAGGGGCAAAAAGCGCACGTCCGCGCCGTCCCTGATCAGCTCGCGTTTTGATGTCGAAATGCAAATATTCTTAGATGTTGATGGTATCATCTGGCTGAGCGCGCCTCACGCGTTTTGCCGGCATGCATCTGCGTGTCACCGTTTCAGGGAGTTTTAAATGCATGCCGACGTTTCGGCAGTGAAGACGCCGCCATCCGACGAATTCTTCCTGGCGCGCCAGTCCATCCTCGGCCGCGACCAGAAATTGTTTGCTTACGAGCTGCTGTTTCGTGCAGCTGGCGAGCATGAAGACGCCAATATCACCGATAGTGCTGCCGCCACCGCCGCAGTGATTTCGCATGCCTCGCAGCTGGGCCTGGAGCAGGTTGTCGGCGAGCAACTGGCGTTTGTGAATGTCGACGAATTCGTGCTGCTCAGCGATTTTGTGCGCTTTTTGCCGCCAGACAAGGTGATCCTGGAAATCCTCGAAACTGTGAAGCCGACGCCCCAGCTGCTGGCACGCGTGGTCGAGCTGAAAGAACTGGGTTTCAAGTTTGCGCTCGACGACGTGATTGCGTTTTCACCCGATGTCGATGCACTGGTGGCGCTGGTCGACATCATCAAGGTCGATATTCAGGGCGTCGCGCGCGCCGATCTGTCGCAGTTGACGCGCGCTTTGCGCCGGCCCCGAAAAAAGTTGTTGGCTGAAAAAGTCGAAACGCAGGAGGAATTCCATCTGTGCCTTGAACTGGGCTTCGACTATTTCCAGGGTTATCACTTTGCCCGTCCTCACATGCTCAGCGGCAAAAAGATTGCGCCGTCCGAGATGGCGATTCTGGGCTTGCTCGACTTGCTGAAAAGCCAGGCGGATGACCACGCGATCGAAACCGCCGTCAAGCGCAATGCGCTGATCAGCCTGAATCTGCTGCGCCTGGTCAATAGCCGTGCGGCGCGTCCCGGCCAGCGCATCGAGTCACTGGCGCAGGCACTGACGTTGCTCGGCCGGCGTCAGCTGCAGCGCTGGCTGCAGATTTTGCTGTACGCCGCGCCCGATGCCACCATGGAATTCAAGTCGCCGCTGCTGCAAATGGCCAGTACGCGGGGCAAATTACTTGAACTGATGTCGCTGAAGGTCACGCCGAACGACCCGGCAGCGGCTGACACGGCGTTCACGGTGGGCATCATGTCGCTGACCGAAGCAATGCTCTCGGTGCCAATGATCAACATCCTGGAAAACGTCGATGTCGCTACCGAAGTGCGGGCTGCGCTGATCGACCGGACCGGCACGTTCGGCCAGATGCTGCGGGTGGCGGAAGTGCTGGAAAATGCGGTTACTGGCCGGCCATTGTCTGCAGCATTGAAAAAGCTCGGACTGACCGTCAAGGAAGTGCGCGAGATCGAACTGACTGCGTTCGAATGGGTGCAGGAACTATCGCGCGAAGTTCATACTGCCGCGCTACTGCCCGAGTAGCAGGAAGACAGTCGGTTTCTTGTGAAAGTCTGGCGCCTTGCCAGCGGCCAGCAGGGCTTTCCATTTCGCGCCCGTCAGGGTGCGTACCGATTCGGTGTCCAGGCTCAGGTCGGTCGCCACGCAAATCAGCGTAGCCGGCTGGCAGCCTGCCACCAATGCTTCGAGCATGGCGCCGTTGCGATACGGCGTTTCAATCAACAACTGCGTCTGTTTTTCACTACGCGAACGCTGTTCCAATTCCTTGATGCGCTTGGTGCGCAATGCCGCATCCGTCGGCAGATAGCCGTTGAACGCAAAACTTTGCCCGTTCAGCCCGCTTGCCATGACGGACAACAACAGCGAAGACGGCCCCACCAGGGGGCGCACCGTAATGCCGTGCTGATGTGCCAGCCGGACCAGATCGGCGCCGGGATCGGCCACCGCCGGCACGCCAGCTTCGGACACGAGGCCCGCATCGCGGCCGGCCAGCAGTGGCGCCAGCAAGCCAGCCAGCGCTGCGGCTGGCGTATTCACGTTCAATTCAGCAATCTCGATTTCTTGCAGCGGGCGTCCGAGCGGGTGGTCGATCGCGACCAATTTCAGGAAGGCACGCGCCGTCTTGGCGTTTTCAGCGACAAAATAGTTCAGGCTGGCAGTCAATGCCTGCACTTGTTCCGGCAAAACATGGTTCAGGGCGCCAGGGGCGGCGGCGGTGGGGCCGAGGGTATTTGGAATGAGGTACAGGATGCCGGGCATAGAATAAGAGTGAGGAGTGATCAGGCGCCGAAAAAGGCGACGCCGGCGCGCCGCAGCATACCGGTCAGGGCAATCAGTGGCAAGCCGGTGAGGGCGGTGGGGTCGATGCTGTCGATGCGTTCGAGGATGGCAATGCCAAGGCCCTCGTTTTTGGCGCTGCCCGCGCAATCGTAAGGCTGCTCGATGCGCAGATAGGCGTCCAGTTCGGCATCGCGCAAGTCGCGGAAGGTGACTGTGGTCTGGATGTTTTCCAGCTGCACCGGTCCGCCATGTTCGCGGCCGTCGAACAGGCACAGCGCCGTGTGAAATACCACGCTGCGGCCGCGCATCAGCTGCAATTGGGCAAATGCGGCATCATGCGTGCCTGGTTTGCCAATTTGCAGGTCGTCCATCGTGGCAACCTGGTCGGAGCCAATCACCAGTGCGCCGGGATGCAACGCGGATACCGCGGCAGCTTTGGCCGTGGCCAGGCGCAGCGCGGTGACTGGGGGCGTTTCGCCCGGCAGTGGCGTTTCGTCGAGATGCGGTGCAACGCAATCGAAGGGCAGTCCCAGCCGGCTTAACAGCTCGCGTCGATAGACCGAACTGGAAGCCAATATCAGGGGCGGGGTGACGATTTTATCGAGCATGTGATTTTCTCGAAGAGACTTGATTTATAATGTGGCCCGGCCCGAAATTTTGTTCCATCGGCGCCAATGCAGTGCATAACGCTGTGGATAAATAGGGGAGAACTTCGTCAGACCTTTGACGCCACCCAAGCAAGCCTGTTATTATCGCAGGTTTTCCGGGGAAACCTCTCACATGAGCGCTTTTGTCATCGACGCTTTTGAATTTAGTCGAAGCAACGGCCTGCGCGAAGGCGCCACGCCTGTTGCTGAGATGCAGCGTTTAAGCAACGATCTGGCCGATAATTCCGGCACCTTGAACTGGTCTGTACAGGGCGGTGTATTGCGCGAAGGTTATCCATCGCTGACCTTGTCGGTCGCTGGAACAGTGCAGCTGGTATGCCAGCGTTGTTTGGCACCATTTGCCTACCCGCTCGATTCGGCCACCATGCTGGTGTTGGGCAAGGACGATGAAGAAGCCGACCAGATCGAAGAGATTCTGGATAACGACAGTATCGACGTGATCGTCGGCAGCCGGACGTGCGACCTTCTCGATTTGCTGGAAGACGAAGCGTTGCTGGGCCTGCCACAGGTGCCCAAGCATGATGTCTGTCCAGCAACGCCGATGCTCGACGCGCTGAAAAGCGAGAAGCCATCGCCGTTCGCCGGCTTGCAAAGCCTGAAATCTGAATAAGCAGTAATGAATACGTAGTAAAGAAGTGGTAAGTCGTACAGAACGTGTCAAAGAAGTGCAAAGCGCGTGTCGTAGTCGAGTATGGCAGTGGTAGTGAAATGTAGTAAAGCGTGAAATATGTTGGCAGTTTCTTGCCGCTGGGATACTCGATGCGCATGTATTTGCAAGTCGAATGTGTTAGAATTTTAGAACTTATGGTTTAGGAGTTAGTCATGGCAGTTCAGCAGAATAAGAAGTCCCCTTCGAAGCGCGGCATGCACCGTTCGCACGATTTCCTGGTTGCTCCGCAACTGGGTATCGAGCCTACGACTGGTGAGACGCACCTGCGTCACCACATCAGCCCGAACGGTTTTTACCGTGGTCGCAAAGTACTGAAGACCAAGAACGACGAGTAATCGACGTCTTGTTTTTTTGTAAGATAAAAAGCGGTGCAACGTGGTGGTCAGGCGTGGCGCCGCTTTTTGTTTTCGTACGGCAGCAAGTTTTTTGCACACCGTCATGTTGATTCTCGCAGCCGTGGGTGCTTCACCACGCGCATTGCACTCTGCTCTGGGCGTTCGTCCCCTGGCACGATCCTACAAATGACAATAAAAATTTCCATTGACTGCATGGGTGGCGATCACGGCCCATCTGTCACGATACCTGCCGCCATCGCATTTGCGAAGCAGCAACCAGAAGCCGAACTGATCCTTGTTGGCCTGGAAGATGTGCTGCGCGCGGAACTCAAAAAGCACCATGCCGCCGACCATCCGCGCCTGTCTGTGGTGCATGCGTCCGAAGTGGTGACGATGGACGATCCGCTGGAAGTTGCGCTGCGCCGCAAGAAAGATTCGTCGATGCGCGTTGCCATCGAGCTGGTGCGCGACGGCAAGGCGCAAGTCTGCTGTTCGGCCGGCAATACCGGCGCACTGATGGCCGTGTCGCGGTATGTCCTGAAAACCATGGCCGGGGTAGACCGTCCCGCCATCTGCTCGATCATTCCGAACGAAAAAGGCGAGCCTACTTATATGCTCGACCTTGGCGCCAACGTCGACTGCGAGCCGCATCACCTGCACCAGTTTGCCATCATGGGATCGGTCCTGTTTTCCGCCATGGAAGGCGTGGCGCGTCCGACCATCGGCCTGTTGAATGTCGGCACCGAAGAAATCAAGGGCAATGAAGTGGTCAAGGCCACCGGCGCCTTGCTGCGCGAAGACCATGCGCGCGGCAGACTGAATTTTCACGGCAATGTCGAAGGCACCGACATTTTCAAGGGCACCACCAATGTGGTCGTCTGCGATGGTTTTGTCGGCAATGTGACGCTGAAGGCCATCGAAGGCCTGGCGCACTTTTTCAAATCGGTGTTCCGCGAAAGTGTATTCAGCATGATCGGCGCCGTGATTGCCCGCAAGTCGCTGAAAAAACTGAATCCATCGCGCTACAACGGCGCCAGTCTGCTGGGCTTGCGGGGACTGGTTTTCAAAAGCCACGGTGGCGCCGATGCCTATTCCTACGGCTGGGCGTTGAAACGCTCTTTCGATGCAGCAAAATTCAATGTGCAAGAACAGTTGGCCGGCATGATTGCCGAGCTGATGCCTGAAGCGTCCGGCGCAGCGAGTGCACCTGCCGCGTCCGCGCTTGACATGGCCAGCACGATTCCTAAATAAGCTCAACACGTACTATCAGCAGGACGGCCACATGACTCTGTACAGCAAAATCATCGGTACTGGCAGTTATCTGCCACAACGGCGCGTGACCAACGCGGAACTGGCGACCGAACTGGCCGCCAAAGGCGTTGAAACGTCGGACGAATGGATTGTTTCGCGCAGCGGCATTGCCGCCCGCCATTACGCCGCAGCCGATCAGAACGCGTCCGACCTCGCAGTCGAGGCCGCTTTAAAAGCCCTCGACATGGCTGGCAAAACGCCGGCCGATGTCGATCTGGTCATCGTTGCCAGTTCGACCCCGGATTTCCACGGAAGTTTCCCCAGTACTGCCTGTATCGTTCAGCGCAAGCTGGGCATGACGAATGGCAGCGCCGCGTTCGACGTCGCGGCAGTCTGCAGCGGCTTCGTCTACGCGGTATCGGTTGCCGATGCCTTCATCAAATCCGGTGCCCACAAGCATGTACTGGTGATCGGCGCCGAGGTATTTTCGCGCATCCTGAACTTCGAAGACCGCACCACGTGCGTGCTGTTCGGCGATGGCGCCGGTGCAGTGTTGCTAGGCGTCTCCGAAGAGCCAGGCATTCTCGCCACCAAACTGCACGCCGATGGCCGCTATGCCGACATTTTGTCCGTTCCGGGCAACCTGAGCAACGGCGCCATTGCGGGCAGCGGATATTTGCACATGGATGGCCAGGCAGTGTTCAAGCTTGCGGTGACGGTGCTCGAGCAAGTTGCCGTTGAAACGCTCGAAGCAGCCAGCATGACTGCTGCCGAGATCGACTGGCTGGTGCCGCACCAGGCGAATATCCGCATCATGAAATCGACCGCCAGGAAACTTTCTCTGCCACTTGAAAAAATGGTCGTCACGGTCGATCAGCACGGCAATACGTCGGCTGCATCGATCCCGCTGGCACTCGACGTGGCCGTGCGCGACGGGCGTATCCTGCCTGGTCACAACGTCATGATGGAAGGCGTCGGTGGCGGCTTTACCTGGGGTGCCATTTTGGCGCGCATGTAATTACAGTGGCATGCATTGCAGCGGTATCAATCGGAGTGGTTTTGCAAGGATGGTTTGAATGAATAATTTCGCATGTGTTTTTCCTGGCCAGGGCGCGCAAGCCATTGGTTTTTTGAACGGGTTTGCCGATAACAAGGTCGTCGCCGACACGCTCGCTGAAGCGTCCGACGCGCTCGGCATGGATATCGGCAGCCTGATTCTCGAGGGCCCGAAGGAAGAGCTCGACCTCACGACGAACACCCAGCCCGTGATGCTGACCGCCGCGGTGGCAGTCTACCGCGCGTGGATTGCTGCCGGTGGCCCGTTGCCAAGCGTGGTTGCCGGCCACAGTCTCGGCGAATATTCGGCACTCGTCGCTGCCGGCGTGATCGCGTTCAAGGACGCCGTGCCGCTGGTGCGGTTCCGCGCGCAGGCAATGCAGGAGGCGGTGCCGGTGGGGCAGGGTGGCATGGCAGTGGTGCTCGGTCTCGATGCCGATGCCGTGCGCGCGCTGTGTGTTGAGGCCGCGCAAGGCGAGGTGCTGGAGGCAGTGAACTTCAACGAGCCGACCCAGATCGTCATCGCGGGCCACATGGGCGCGATCGACCGCGCCTGCGAACTGGCCAAGTCGAAAGGTGCCAAGCGCGCCATGAAACTGGCCGTGTCGGCGCCATTTCACTCGTCGCTGCTGATGCCGGCCTCGGATCGCCTGCGCGAGTATCTTGCCGGCATCGCTTTCTCGGTGCCAAAAATCGCAGTCATTAACAACGTCGATGTGGCTGTCATGAACGATCCAAACGGCATCAAGGATGCGCTGGTACGCCAGGCAGCCGGCCCGGTCCGCTGGGTGGAAACCATGCAGAAGATGGCAGCGGATGGCGTCACGCAGATCATCGAATGTGCGCCGAGCAAAGTGCTGATCGGCATGGCCAAGCGCATCGATCCGGTGCTGGTGGGCGAAGCGCTGGTCGATCAGGCCGCGCTCGAGCGCATGGTGGCCGCGCTGGCGGCATAAATGTCGATTAAACTAGACAAAAACAAAACAAGGAACGCTCCATGAATTTACAGAACCAAGTTGCCCTGGTGACCGGCGCCACGCGCGGAATCGGCAAAGCCATTGCCATCGAACTGGCCCGTCAGGGTGCAACCGTCGTCGGTACTGCCACCAGCGCCGCCGGGGCCGAAGCCATTTCTGCCTATCTGCTCGAATGCGGCGCCGCGGCGGGCAGCAAGGGCGTGGTGCTGAACGTTACCGATGCCGCCAACTGCGCTGCAGTCGTCGATGATGTGCAAAAGAATGTGGGTAGCCTGGCGATTCTGGTGAACAATGCTGGCATCACCCAAGATCAATTAGCCATGCGCATGAAGGACAACGAGTGGGATAGCGTCATCGCCACGAACCTGACTGCGGTCGGGCGCCTGTCGCGTGCGGTGCTCCGCGGCATGATGAAGGCCAAGTCTGGCCGAATCATCAATATCACGTCGGTGGTCGGCTCGTCGGGGAATGCTGGCCAGATGAATTACGCCGCCGCCAAGGCTGGCGTGGCTGGCATGAGCCGCGCGCTGGCGCGTGAAATCGGGAGCCGTAACATTACTGTCAACTGCGTTGCGCCTGGCTTCATCGATACCGATATGACCCGTGGCCTGGGTGAAGACCAACATGCCGCGTTGCTCACCCAAATTCCACTGGCGCGCCTCGGCAGCCCCGAAGACATCGCCCACGCTGTTGCATTTCTTGCCGGGCCGCAAGCGGCTTATATTACCGGTACCACATTGCACGTCAACGGCGGCATGTACATGAACTAAATGAGTGATTGATGGGATGCGCCGGAACACTGAAAATTCCGGTAAATTCACGTCTTTTAGCAGGGCCTTCGGTCGACTTAGCAGCTGTTACCGAAATACGTTTTACGGCGCGCAAACCTGATAAAATGCGCGCACTTTCCGCAACACATACCTAATGGAGCCTTAACATGTCGGATATCGAACAACGCGTTAAAAAAATCGTCGCTGAGCAACTGGGCGTTGCTGAAGCGGACATCAAAATCGAATCGTCGTTCGTTGACGACCTCGGCGCAGACTCCCTCGACACCGTTGAGTTGGTAATGGCCCTGGAAGATGAATTTGAAATGGAAATTCCTGACGAGCAGGCTGAGAAAATCACCACCGTCAAGCAAGCCATCGACTACGCTACCGCGCACGTCAAGGCCTAAGCTGTCCATAGTATTCAGGAGAATCGCTTGAGTCGTTCACGCAATCGTCGTGTCGTCATAACCGGCCTGGGCTGTGTTTCACCGATCGGCAATAATATTGTCGATACCTGGAGTGCAGCACTGGCCGGGAAGTCTGGCATCGCCAACATTACCAGCTTCGATGCTACGGCTTTTTCGACCCGCTTTGCGGGCGAAGTCAAAGGCTTCAATATCGATGACTATGTGCCGCCGAAAGAGTCGCGCAATATGGATAAATTCATCCATTTTGGTATGGCTGCCGGTGTGCAGGCGCTGCAGGATTGCGGCATAGTTGTTACCGAAGAAAATGCCGATCGGATTGGCGTGATCATCGGTTCCGGTATTGGTGGTTTGCCGCGTATCGAGGAACAGAAAGAAGAATACGACAAACGCGGTCCGCGCCGTATTTCGCCGTTCTTCGTGCCAGCATCGATCATCAACATGATTTCCGGCGACCTGTCGATCAAGTACGGCTTACGTGGGCCGAATCTGGCCATTGTGACTGCCTGCACCACTGGTTTGCATTGCATCGGTGCGGCTGGCCGTCTGATCGAATACGGCGACGCCGACGTCATGGTTGCTGGCGGTGCCGAATCGACCATTTCGCCGCTGGGCCTCGGTGGTTTCGCCACGGCGCGTGCACTCTCGTCGCGCAATGACGACCCGGCCACGGCCTCGCGTCCATGGGATACGGACCGCGACGGTTTCGTGCTCGGTGAAGGCGCTGGTGTCATGGTGCTGGAAGAGTACGAGCATGCCAAGGCACGCGGCGCGCGCATCTATGCCGAGCTGATCGGTTTTGGCATGAGCGCAGATGCTTATCACATCACGTCGCCTGTCGAAGATGGTGCGGGTGCGAGCCGTTGCATGGTATCGGCGCTGGCCAATGCCGAATTGAATCGTGATCAGGTGCAGTACATTAATGCGCACGGTACCTCGACGCCCTTGGGCGACCTGGCCGAAGTGCAGGGCATCAAGCGCACGTTCGGCGATCACGCCGGCAAGCTGGTAGTCAATTCGACCAAGTCGATGACTGGCCACCTGCTGGGTGGTGCGGGCGGCCTGGAAGCCGTGTTCACGGTGCTGGCGATGTACCATCAGGTCTCGCCGCCGACCATCAACATCTTCCATCAGGACCCTGCCTGCGACCTTGATTTCTGTGCCAACACGGCGCGCGAAATGAAGATCGACTACGCAGTCAAAAACTCGTTTGGCTTCGGCGGTACCAACGGTACGCTGGTTTTCAAAAAAGTCTGAACCAGTTCAACCCCTTCCGGTCAAACGGAAGGGGTATCAGTTTTCATTCCCGTTTTACCCCCCCTCATTTGTATTTACTAATGCCAGGTCTGACACCATGTCCGACGTGCACGATGCCGTCCTGCCGCCATCGATTGCGCTCATTGTGCGCATTGCACCGTCGCGTCGGTTACGCGCGTTGCTGGTGTTCGCTGCGCTGGTCGAGGTCGGCGCAGCATATCTGTTGCTCTCGCCTCAGCAAAACTTTGCATTTCCCACGTTATTTGCCGGTATCAACTGCGCCGCAGCAGCGTTGTGCCTGGCGGCTGCACTGCAGCGTTTGAATGTGCGCTAGATTGATATTTCTAAAGGGGGCGCGCTACACCTGACGGTACAACAGATGCAACCTGCAAAGTGCCGCGCGGTGCGGCTTTTGCCAGGTTCAGTGCTCTGGGAGCGGCTGCTGGTACTGCGCTTCCAATGCACCGATAACGCTCCATTTTCCGTGTACACAGTTGTGGTTTTATCGGACAGTACAGGGCGCGACGCATTCCGCGCGCTGGCAGTCGCGTTGCGCGCCATCGCAGGCCGCAACGACACGGACCAGGGTAAAAATATAGGTTGAACTTATTGCAGCGAAACAACTCTTAGACAATGAGAGTAACACTCGCTGTGGTCGACGGGGTCCGCGTGACGACAGAACGCGAAGGTGATCAGGTGCTGGTGGCGCGCGTGCAAGCTGGCGAGCGGCAGGCGTTCGACTTGCTGGTAGCGAAATATCAGCGCCGCCTAATGCGCCTGGTGGCCCGCCTGGTACACGATCCGGCAGAAGCTGAGGATGTGGTGCAGGAAACGTTCATCAAGGCGTTTCGCGCATTGCGTCATTTTCGCGGTGACTCGGCTTTTTATACGTGGTTGTATCGCATCGGTATCAATACGGCGAAAAATTTTTTGGTGACACAGGGGCGGCGAGCACCAACCTCTACCGAGGCGGATGTGGAAAGTGCCGAAGGCTTTGACGATGCAGAGAGTCTGCGCGACATCAACACACCGGAATCCATGTTGGCGAGCAAGCAAATCGCCTACACGGTCAACGCCGCAATGGAGGCTTTGCCGCTTGAATTAAAAACGGCCATCGTCCTGCGCGAAATTGAAGGTTTGAGCTACGAAGAGATTTCCGAAGCAATGGCTTGTCCCATCGGCACCGTGCGCAGTCGCATTTTTCGCGCGCGCGAGGTGATCGCAGAGAAATTGCGGCCGCTATTGGACATGCCGGATGAGAAGCGACGGTAAAATTGCATGGCGAGAATCGGAATACAAGGGGAGCAAAATTCTGAAACACTTTACGACGTAATGGATCATCGATGGACACGCACAAAAAAATTCGCGAGCATATCTCCGCTTTTGCCGACGGCGCCACGCCAGACGCCGATGTGGAACTGGCCCTGGCTGCCTTGAAAGGGGAAGACGGGCGCCATACCTGGTCCCTTTACCACCAGATCGGCGACGCCCTGCGCGTCGATCCCGGGCCGCCGCTGTCGCCCGGTTTTGCGGCCAGCATGGCAGCGCGGCTTGCCGCTGAACCGTTGCCGGGAAAACGGGTTACTGGTACGGAGGCTGCCGACCCTGCAGTGGTGGAAGTACCGCTTGCGAATGCGTGAAGCGTTTCTTTGGTTCTGTCGAAATAGCGTCTCGTTGCTGTTGATTTTATATGGGCGCCGGCTTTCGCCGGTGCGACGATCTGTCGCGCAGCATCGCCGCGACAGATCGTTGAATTTGCCTTACCATAACGTCAAGATCGTTCCTCCTTTTCATATTCCATGACACGCAAACCCGCCAGTAAAATTGTATCGGCCCTGCTGCTCGCAGGTTTTTCCCTCGCGTTCACCGGACCCGTGCTGGCGGCAGCGCCAGTCGCGTCCACGGCCACGGCACCGCTGGTCACCGGGCTGCCCGACTTTACCGACCTCGTCGACAAGGTAGGACCCGCGGTGGTGAATATCCGGACCACCGAAAAAGTGCGCCAGGCCCCAGGTGGCAATCCGAGCGACGAAGAGATGCAGGATTTACTACGTCGCTTCTTCGGCGGACAGGCCATGCCGCGCGGGCGTGGTGCACCGCAGCAGCGTCCGCAGGAAGAAGAAGTTACGCGGGGCGTCGGTTCCGGTTTCATCATCTCCGACGACGGTTATGTGCTGACCAACGCACATGTGGTCGAGGGCGCCGATGAAGTTACCGTCACGCTGACCGACCGGCGCGAGTTCAAAGCCAAGGTGCTGGGCAGTGATAAACGGTCGGACGTTGCATTGCTGAAACTGGCCGCCACTAATTTGCCGCGCCTGCGCATGGGCGACTCGAACAAGATCCGCGTTGGCGAATGGGTCATCGCGATCGGTTCGCCATTCAATCTCGATAATACCGTCACTGCCGGCATCATCTCGGCCAAAGCGCGCGATACCGGCGAGTACCTGCCGCTTATCCAGAGCGATGTGGCAGTCAATCCCGGCAACTCGGGCGGTCCCTTGATTAATATGCGCGGCGAAGTGATCGGCATCAATTCGCAGATCGCTACGTTGTCCGGCGCCTATAACGGCATTTCGTTTGCGGTGCCAATTGGCGAAGCGATGCGCGTGGCCGACCAGCTGAAAGCCACCGGCCGGGTGACGCGCGGGCGCCTTGGTGTGCAGATCGGCGAAGTCACGCGCGACGTGGCCGAATCGCTGGGTCTGGGCGCAGCGCGGGGAGCGGAAGTCTCGATGGTCGAGCCGGGCGGTCCTGCCGAAAAAGCCGGCATCAAGGTTGGCGACATTATCCTCAAATTCAATGGCCAGGCGATCGACAAAACGCCGGACCTGCCGCGCCTGGTGGGCGCCACCCCGATCGGCAGCCGCGCGACCGTCACGGTATGGCGCCGTGGCCGGCAACTCGATGTGCCGGTGACCATAGTGCAACTGCAGGAAGAAGCTGGCGCGACCAAACCGATCCCGAAAAAACCGCCGGCAACGGTGGCGCCAAATGCCCTTGGACTGCATGTCTCCGATCTGACAACTGATCAGCGCAAGGAGATGAAGATCGATGGCGGCGTGCTGGTCGATTCCAGCGCGGGCGCTGCGGCGGCGGCTGGCATCAAGCAAGGCGACATCCTGATGCAGATGAATAATGTCGAATTGCGCGATGCTGCCAGCTTCAATGCGATGACCGTCAAACTCGATCCAAAGAAGAGTGTCGCCGTGCTGGTGCGACGTGAAAACACCACCCAGTACGTCGTCATCAAGCCGCGCGGGTAACGTGGCCGGGGCGCAGTTCACCATGTATTCGCGCAGTTATTGTCATTTGTGCGACGACATGCTGGCAGCGCTGTACACCATGCAGTCGCCGCAGTGCCCATTCACGGTGACAGTCATCGATATCGATGCCACCGCCGCGGCAGGGGACACCGAACCGTTGACAAATTTCGACGAGCTGGTCCCGGTGCTCTTCGGCAACCTCGACGCGCCATCCTTGTGTCACTATTTTCTCGACGAATTGGCGGCCCGGAACTGGCTTGCCCGGCAAGAAGTTGCCGTTCAGTCAGCTTCCTCCGCATAAACCGGGCTTTCAGTGTAGAAATCCGGTAAAATGCCAAGGTTCGAGACGCGGCATGTCCAACGCATACAGCATCTTTCAGCTCCGATCAGCGCTCGCATGGGGAAAACATCCCATTGAGCGCTTTTTTCGTAGTGCGCCCCCCTTTTTGGTTTTGAGTTTGGTTAATGAATAACATACGTAATTTCTCCATCATCGCCCACATCGATCACGGTAAATCGACGCTGGCCGACCGCATCATCCAGATCTGCGGCGGCTTGTCCGACCGCGACATGGAAGCGCAGGTACTCGATTCGATGGACCTCGAGCGCGAGCGCGGGATCACGATCAAGGCCCAGACGGCAGCGCTGCATTACAAGGCACGCGACGGGGTCATCTACAACCTGAACCTGATCGACACGCCGGGCCACGTCGACTTCAGCTATGAAGTGTCGCGCTCGCTGTCAGCGTGCGAAGGCGCATTGCTGGTCGTCGATGCCTCCCAGGGCGTGGAAGCGCAGACCGTCGCCAATTGCTACACCGCACTCGACCTGGGCGTGGAAGTCGTGCCGGTGCTGAACAAAATCGACTTGCCGCACGCCGACCCGGACAACGCCAAGAAAGAAATTGAAGACGTGATCGGCATCGACGCCAGCGATGCGGCGATGTGCTCGGCCAAGAGTGGTCTCGGTGTGGAAGACGTGCTGGAGTCGCTGATCGCGCGCGTGCCACCGCCAAAAGGCGACCCGGATGCGCCGCTGCAAGCACTGATTGTCGACTCGTGGTTCGACAACTACGTTGGCGTGGTCATGCTGGTGCGTGTCATCAACGGCACGTTGAAGCCAAAAGACAAAATTCTGCTGATGGCGTCCGAATCGCAGCAACTGGTCGAATCGGTGGGCGTGTTCAGCCCGAAATCGCAATCGCTGCCACAGATTTCTGCAGGGCAGGTGGGTTTCGTCATCGCCGGCATCAAGGAATTGAAAGCCGCGAAAGTGGGCGACACCGTCACCCACGTCGCCAAACCTGCCGCAGCACCATTGCCAGGCTTTAAAGAAGTGCAGCCGCAAGTGTTTGCCGGCTTGTTCCCGGTGGAAGCGAACCAGTACGACGCGCTGCGCGACTCGCTGGAAAAGCTGAAACTGAATGACGCTGCGCTGATGTACGAGCCGGAAGTATCGCAGGCGCTGGGCTTCGGCTTCCGCTGCGGCTTCCTTGGTTTGCTGCACATGGAGATCGTGCAGGAGCGCCTCGAGCGCGAGTTCGACATGGACCTCATCACCACCGCGCCGACGGTGGTGTACGAAGTCATCCTGCGCGACGGCAGCCTGATTCGCGTCGACAATCCGTCAAAAATGCCGGACCCGTCGAAGATCGAAGAAGTGCGCGAGCCGATCGTTACCGTGAATTTGTATTCGCCGCAAGAATATGTCGGCTCGGTCATCACGCTGTGTATCGGCAAGCGCGGCGTGCAGCTCGACATGAGCTACCACGGCCGCCAGGTCAAGCTGGTCTACGAAATGCCGATGGCCGAAATCGTCCTCGATTTCTTCGACAAGCTGAAATCCACATCGCGCGGCTATGCGTCGATGGATTACGAGTTCAAGGAATACCGCGCGGCCGATGTGGTCAAGGTCGACATGCTGATCAACAGCGAAAAAGTCGATGCGCTGGCCATCATCGTGCACCGTGCCAACAGCCAGTTCCGCGGCCGTCAGGTTGCCGCCAAGATGCGCGAACTGATTCCGCGCCAGATGTTCGACGTTGCTATCCAGGCTGCCATTGGCGCCAACGTGATTTCGCGTGAAAACGTCAAGGCGCTGCGCAAGAACGTGCTGGCCAAATGTTATGGCGGCGACATCAGCCGTAAAAAGAAATTGCTGGAGAAACAGAAAGCCGGCAAAAAGCGCATGAAGCAGGTGGGCTCGGTCGAGATTCCACAAGAGGCTTTCCTGGCAATCCTTCAAGTGGACGATAAATGAGTTTTCAAACCATCCTGAGTAATTTTGCACTGATCCTGTTCGTGGCCATGGTGGTCACAGGCTTCATCTGGTGTCTTGATGTTTTTTACCTTGCCAAACAACGCCGCGCCGCCGCCAATGCGGCGCTGGCCGCCTACGATGCGCGCCAGGCCAAGCTGGCCAGCGAAGGGATTCGCCCTGACGCAGACAATGGCCAGCGGGCAGCAATTGCCGCCGCAATCTTGCGCCAGCCAACCTGGATCGAGTATTCGGGCAGCTTCTTCCCAGTCATTGCACTCGTGTTCGTGCTGCGATCATTCTTGTGGGAGCCGTTCAAAATTCCATCGAAATCGATGGTGCCGACGCTGTTGGTGGGCGATCTGATTTTGGTGAATAAATATACGTACGGTATTCGCCTGCCGATCCTGAATCAGAAAATCATCCAGATCAACGATCCGCAGCGCGGTGACGTGATGGTATTCAAATACCCACGGGACATGACGCAGGATTACATCAAGCGCGTCATCGGTGTGCCGGGTGATAAAATCACCTACGAAAACAAGCGCCTGACCGTGAACGGCAAGGCAGTCAGCTATGCACCGCTGGACGACTACCTGGATGAGGACCGTCCGGTGTACTACAAGCAACTGACGGAAGATCTGCCAGGCCGGCAACACCGTATCCTGAACATGGACGATGGCCGGGTGATGGATCCGGCGGCAGTCTTTAATTTTCCACACCGTGACAACTGTCAGTATTCGTACGACAAATTTACCTGTATTGTTCCGGAAGGCAATTATTTCATGATGGGTGATAACCGCGACGATAGCTTGGATAGCCGGTTCTGGGGTTTTGTTCCCGACAAAAACATCGTCGGCAAAGCTTTCTTTGTTTGGATGAACCTTGGCAATCTGAAGCGGATCGGCGGCATCCACTAAACCCTTCCGGAGGATGTTCAAGATGCAAGTTTCCCCTCGCCGCCAACGCGGTATTTCGTTGAGTGGTCTGATTTTTGTACTGGTAGTGGTGGGCTTGGTGGGGGTGTTTGGTATGCGCACTGTTCCAAGCGTGCTGGAGTACAAAGCGATTGTCCGGAGTATTGGCGTCGCGAAAGCTACGCAAGGGTCTGTGCAGGAGATGCGAACCGCTTTTGATAAAAATGCGGACGTCGCTTACATCACGTCGGTGGCGGGGCGTGACTTGATCTTTACGCGCGATAACGGGCAGGTGGATATCAGCTTCGCCTACGAAAAACGCCTGCCGATCGCTGCCAATGTCAGTCTGGTCATTGACTATTCCGGCACGACTAATCCTTCGGGAATTGTTGCGGAAGCGCCGGAACCGGCAAAAAATTAGTTCTTTTATTGAGTAAGGCACCCAGGAATTGACAACGAATCTCCAGTTATTGCAAACGCGCCTTGGCTATACGTTTCAGGACGCCGGCTTGCTGCAGCAGGCCCTGACGCACCGTAGCCACAGCGCCACGCATAACGAACGCCTCGAATTTTTGGGTGACTCCGTACTCAACTGCGTGGTCGCGTCGATCCTGTATGAGCGCTTTGCCGCCATCGACGAGGGCGACCTGTCGCGCCTGCGTGCCAACCTTGTCAAGCAGCAGTCCTTGTTCGAAATCGCCCAGCGCCTGGAACTGTCACAGTTCCTGCGTCTCGGCGAAGGCGAGCTCAAATCGGGCGGCTTCCGGCGCCCGTCGATCTTGGCGGATACGCTCGAAGCATTGCTCGGCGCTATTTTTCTTGACACCGGTTTCGATGCGGCCAGCCGCGTGATCCGGGCGTTTTATATCCCCATCCTCGATTCAGTCGATCCACGCACATTGGGCAAGGATGCCAAGACGCTGTTGCAGGAATTCTTGCAAAGTAAAAAAATTGCGCTGCCAACTTATAATGTGGTGGCCACGCACGGCGCCGCCCACAGCCAGGAATTCGAAATCGAATGCCTGGTACCGCGCCTGAATATCCAGGTGTACGGGCGCGGCGGCAGCCGCCGTGCCGGCGAACAGGCCGCTGCCAAACTGGCGCTCGACGCCGTTGGCCACAGTGCAGCCAAGGGCAGCAAAGCAGCTGCCCCGGCACGCAAACCAAAACCACGCGCCGCCCAGCTCAAACTGGCCGGCATTGCCACTATTCAAAGCGACAGCAGCCTCGATTCCAGCCCGGACGTCGCCAAGCAGTTCGAACAGCGAGGGACGACGTCCATATGAACACTGAAATTACCAACCCAGAGGCGACCAGCGCCCAAGCCTTCCATTGCGGTTACATCGCCATCGTCGGCCGCCCTAACGTCGGGAAATCGACGCTGATGAATGTGCTGATCGGCGCCAAAGTATCGATCACGTCGCGCAAGGCGCAGACCACGCGCCACCGCATCACGGGCATCCAGACGCGCGACGACGTACAGTTTATTTACGTGGACACGCCGGGCTTTCAGACCCGCCATGCCAACGCACTGAACAAGACGCTGAATAAAACCGTCTCGAATACTCTGACATCGTCGGATGTCATTTTGTTCCTGGTTGAGGCAGGAACTTTCAGCACGGCCGATCAGCAAGTCATCGATTTGTTGCCGCAAGATGTGCCAGTCATTCTGGTCATCAATAAATCCGACCGTGTGAAGGATAAGGCGGCGCTGATGCCGTTCGCGCAAAAAGTGGCGGCGCTGCACAATTTCGCGGCCATCGTGCCGGTCTCGGCAAAACTGCGCTTCCAGACCGATGCGCTGGAGCGCGAGATCCGCACCCGCCTGCCGGAAAATCCGCCCGTGTTCGGACCGGACGATATTACCGATCGCAGCGAAAAATTCCTGGCGGCAGAGATTGTCCGCGAAAAAGTATTCCGCCTGCTCGGGGATGAATTGCCCTACACCAGCACTGTCCTGATTGAGCAGTTCGAGCAAGAGGGCGATTTGCGGCGCGTGTTTGCCGCCATTCTGGTCGAGCGCGACACCCATAAATCGATGATCATCGGGAACAAGGGGGCGCGTCTGAAAGATATTTCCACACAGTCCCGTTTGGACATGGAAAAACTGTTTGGCGGCCCGGTCTACCTGGAAATCTGGGTCAAGGTCAAATCGGGCTGGGCCGACAATGAAGCCGGCCTGCGCGCCTACGGCTACGAGTAAGCCCGCCGTGGTGGACGTCGTCGCGCTGGCTGCCGAACAGGCCGAGGCGCGCACGGTCGCCATCAATACCGCCGCCGCCTTGCCCAAGCGCAGCCGCGCGCGGGTGGGCGACCATCGCGTCACCGGCCAGCCCGGTTTCGTGCTGCACAGCTATCCCTACAAAGAAACCAGCCTGATCATCGACATGATGACGCGCGACCATGGTCGCGTGGCAGTTGTCGCCAAGGGCGCCAAGCGGCCCCATTCACAATTGCGCGGCGTGCTGCAAACCTTCCAGCCACTCACCGTGTCGTGGACCGGCAAATCCGAACTGCGCACCCTGATTGATGCTGAATGGGTTGGCGGCATGCTGCCGATTGAAAAGAACGCGCTGCTGTGCGGTTTTTACGTCAACGAACTGCTGGTCAAGTTGCTGGCACGCGACGATGCTCATCCGGCGTTGTTCGATCATTATGTGTCGACGCTGAACCAGCTTGCGCACAACGAAACTGCACAAATCGTCTTGCGAAAATTCGAACGGGCCTTACTTAAGGAAACAGGTGTCGCTGCGGAGTTGACGAATGACACAGAGCTCCGTACGGCAGTGGTTGCAGAGCAAGAATATGTCGTCGATCCCGAGCACGGGGCGCGGCGTGCGCGCGTGTCCGATACCTGGCCGCGCGTGCTTGGCAAAACGCTGCTCGACATGGACCGGGAGGATTATCGCGATGCGCAGACGCAGGCGCAGAGCAAGCAATTGATGCGTTTTCTGCTGGCGCACCAGCTGAACGGCAACCCCCTCAACACGCGCCAGATCCTCATCGACCTGATGCAACTATAAGATTTCACCATGAGCTTCTTGCAACCTTCCGGCACCGTTATCGACCTTGGCGTCAACATCGACCACATCGCCACCGTGCGTAATGCGCGCGGCACAGCTTACCCGGACCCGATCCGCGCTGCGCTGCTGGCCGAGCAGGCCGGCGCCGACCTGATCACGCTGCACCTCCGCGAAGACCGCCGCCATATCCGTGACGCTGACGTGCTGGCCATGCGCCCGGAATTGATGACGCGCATGAATCTGGAGGCAGCGGTCACGCAGGAAATGATCGACTTTGCATGCCGCGTCAAACCGGAGGATGTGTGCCTGGTGCCCGAGCGCCGCGAAGAAGTCACGACCGAAGGCGGGCTGGACGTTGTGCGTTACTACCAGCAAGTGGAGGCCGCGGTAAAACAGTTGCAGGGAGAGGGCATCCGCGTGTCGCTGTTTATCGATGCGGATGAGCAGCAGATCGCCGCCACGGCAGCGCTGGGCGCGCCTGTCATCGAACTGCATACGGGCCGTTATGCCGAAGCGGAAGGCGATGCAATCGCCAGTGAACTGGAGCGTATCCGCGCGGGTGCACGCTTTGGCGTGGAGCAAGGTCTGGTGGTCAACGCCGGCCATGGCCTGCACTACACCAATGTCCAGGCCATTGCGCAGTTGCAGGACATCCGTGAACTGAACATCGGCCACGCTATCGTTGCCCACGCGCTATTTGCCGGCTGGGAAAATGCCGTGCGCGAAATGAAAGCCATCATGGTGGCGGCGCGGCTGGGTGTGACGGTAGCGAAGCGATGACCATCTACGGCATCGGCACCGATATCGTGCAAATCTCGCGCGTCGCGGCAGCGCTGGGCCGCAATGAGCGTTTTGCCGAAAAAATCCTCGGGCCGGAAGAGCTCGTCAAATTTCATGCGCGCCGCGCAAAAAACGAGATCCGTGGATTGCGTTTTCTGGCCACGCGCTTTTCTGCCAAGGAAGCATTCTCCAAAGCGATTGGCCTGGGCATGCGCATGCCGATGACGTGGCGCTCGGCGCAGATGCTGAATGCGCCCAGCGGCAAGCCGGTCATCGTCTGCAGCGGCGCGTTGGAAGCATTCATGAATGAACACAAAC
Organism: Pseudomonadota bacterium; assembly: GCA_030853745.1. Classification (GTDB taxonomy): domain Bacteria; phylum Pseudomonadota; class Gammaproteobacteria; order Burkholderiales; family Burkholderiaceae_D; genus JALYUM01. The sequence continues at coordinate 69,835 of JALYUM010000021.1, forward strand.
TCAGCGCGCAAGTGACCATCAGCGATGAAGCCGATTACGGCGTCGCGTTCGTCATCGTCACGGCGGGCGTGTAAGTTATAAAGTAGAGCAATGACTGAAGAAGTATTCCCCGCAGTAAAAGTTGATCCGCGCGCGCAGGTGCTGGCCACCGTCGCCAAGTTGCCCAATCTGCCAGGCGTGTACCGGTATTTCGACGAGCACGATGCCGTGCTGTATGTCGGCAAGGCACGCGACCTGAAGAAACGTGTCTCGAGCTATTTCCAGAAAAACTTGTCCAGCCCGCGCATCGCGATGATGGTCGAGCGCATCGCGCGCCTGGAAACGTCGGTGACCAGCAGCGAGGCCGAAGCGCTGATCCTGGAAAACAACCTGATCAAGACGCTGAAGCCGCGCTTCAATATCCTGTTCCGCGACGACAAATCGTATCCTTACCTGAAAATTACTGGCGGCGACGTGCCGCGCATGGCGTACTACCGCGGCGCGGTCGACAAGCGCAACCAGTACTTCGGCCCTTTCCCGAGCGCGTGGGCGGTCAAGGAGTCGATGCAGATCCTGCAAAAGGTGTTCATGCTGCGCACGTGCGAAGACAGCGTGTATGCCAACCGCACGCGGCCGTGCCTGCTGCACCAGATTGGCCGGTGCAGCGCGCCCTGCGTCAACCTGGTCAGTAAGGAAGACTACAAGTTGGACGTCGATAACGCGGCAAAGTTCCTGCGCGGGCGTCAGAGCGAAGTGCTGGCCGACCTGGAAAAAAAGATGCACGGGTTTGCCGAGCAACTCAAATTCGAGCAGGCGGCCAGCGTGCGTAACCAGATCCAGTCGCTGTCGCGCGTGCTGCACCAGCAAAGCATGGAAACCACCGGCGACGCCGACGTCGACATCATCGCGGTCGTCCTGCAGGGTGGACGCGCCTGCGTGAATCTGGCGATGGTGCGCGGCGGGCGCCACCTGGGCGACCGGGCCTACTTTCCGTCGCAGGTCGAGGCTGCTGCGGTTGACGACGACACCAGCATCGACTGCGAAGTGCTGGCGGCCTTTCTGGCGCAGCACTACACGGAAAAGTTTGTTCCGGGCTGCCTGATTTTGAATATGGAGTTCGACCAGCCCGCGCTGATGATGGCGCTGACCGAGCAGTGCGGCCACCGCATCAATCTTATTTTCCAGCCGCAGGGCCAACGGCGCCAGTGGCTGGAGCTGGCGCAAAAGGGCGCCGAGATTTCGCTCGCACGGTTGCTGTCCGAGCAGGGTTCGCAACAGTCGCGCACGCGCGCGCTGGCCGATGCGCTGACGCTGGAAATGGACGACCTCGACGCGTTGCGGGTCGAGTGTTTCGATATCAGCCATACCGGTGGCGAAGCGACGCAGGCATCGTGCGTCGTGTTCCAGCACCATGCTATGCAGAACGGCGAATATCGGCGCTACAACATCAACGGCATCACGCCGGGGGACGATTACGCCGCCATGCGCCAGGTGTTGATGCGGCGCTATGAAAAAATCGTCAATGGCGAAGGCGTCATGCCCGATGTTGTTCTCATCGACGGCGGGAAGGGGCAGGTCGAGCAGGCGCGTTCAGTATTTGCCGAACTGGGCCTCGATATCAGCTTGATCGTCGGCGTGTCAAAAGGCGAGGGCAGGCGCGTGGGCCTGGAAACGCTGGTCTTCGTCGACGGCCGCGCGCCGCAGGAGCTGGGCAAGGAATCGGCGGCCTTGATGCTGGTTGCCCTGATTCGCGACGAGGCGCACCGTTTTGCCATTACCGGCATGCGTGCCAAGCGCGCCAAAGCCCGCCAGGCGTCGCGCCTGGAAGAGATCGAAGGCATCGGCGCCAAACGACGCCAGAGGCTGCTCGCGCGCTTTGGCGGCTTGCGTGGCGTGGTCGATGCCAGCGTGGAAGACTTGATGTCGGTGGAAGGCATTTCCAGTACGCTGGCCGAGGAAATCTACCGCCAGCTCCATTGATCTGCTGGATTGTTTCCGCATGTTGCTGACGTCGTGCATAACTGGTCTATGTGGCAATAGCCATGTAGACTGTTGCCGCATATATTCTTAGTTCTGGATCAGATCGCCCTCTATGCCTTTCAACATTCCGATACTCCTGACCTGGCTGCGCGTTGCACTTATTCCCCTGGTAGTAGGCGTGTATTACCTCCCTGTGCACTGGCTGCCGCGCTCCGACCAGGACCTCGCTGCCACCCTTGTGTTCATCGTGGCCGCCATCACCGATTGGCTCGACGGTTTCCTGGCCCGGCGCTGGAACCAGACTTCGGCATTTGGCGCCTTCCTCGACCCCGTGGCCGACAAACTGATGGTGGCTGGCGCATTGCTGGTCCTGGTCCATCTCGACCGGGTCGACCATTTCATCGCTTTTATCATCATCGGCCGCGAAATTGCGATTTCCGCGCTGCGCGAATGGATGGCGCAACTGGGCGCATCGCGTTCGGTCGCGGTCAGTTCCATCGGCAAGATCAAGACGGCCGCGCAGATGACCGCCATCCCCTTGTTATTGTTCCAGAACGTCGTGTTTGGCGTCATCGACACCCAGCAGTGGGGCACCTGGCTGATGTACGTCGCAGCGATCCTGACGGTGTGGTCGATGTTCTATTACATGCGGCTGGCATGGCCACTGATCAAGGAAAAGTCTGTTTAACAATAATAGGCAAAGATCCTTCCTGTCAACGCTAAATAGAAATGTCCCCTGGTCTGCAAAGTAAAAATGTCCCTTTGCAGGTTTCACTCAGGGCGCCGGCGCGGTGGAAGTCTTCGCGAATTCGGCTTGAACAGGTGCGCTGCCGGGCGGGGTTGTCATCCGCCGCTTCCATGGATGACCGATGGGCTGCGGCGGACGCTTGGCCAGTGACTGCTCGACCTTCATGTTCACTTCCTTGCTGTCGACCGCCATGTGCTGCTTGACAGCCTTGCTGCTGCATGTGTGTGCCAACTGGCGTCCTTCCCACAGAATGTTCGTTGCGGTAATGGGGTGGGTCACGAGCGTGACTGCGGCGCCTCGCAGTCCTAATCCTTGCCCCGTTGTTTGCACCTGATACAGCAGGCCTTCGAACTGACAGCTCAGGTTTTTCGACAAGCGCCGGGTCGTATGGACTGACAGTATCCGGCGCAACGCATCGCTTGTACCGGCGTAGGGAACGTTCGCGTCTTGAGGCACCGCCGGCACGACGGCGAAACGACGGTTGAATGCCCGGATGAACTGTGGGAGCCACGTATTGGCTGCCTCCTGGCTGTCGATGCCTTGCAGGCGCATCTCCTTGACCAGTCGATCCTGCAGCGTCTGATTGGCCTGCTCAACGCGTCCCTTGGCCTGCGGGCTGTTGGCCTGAATACCCTCGATGCCAAGCTGCTCCAGGGCGCGCGCAAACTGGGTTTGACGGTCGCTGACGTCTTTGTCGTCGCCTGCGTTCACCCGGAATATGCTGTGCCGGTCGCTGTAAAGCGCCGCTGGCAAACCGTGCATGCAGACATACTCTTCAAGCAGCCCCATGTAGCCGAGTGTCGTTTCCGTGTCGACAAAGCGCAGCGCCATCAGTTCACTGGTCGCGTCATCAATGAACACCAGCAGGCAGCAACGTGGGTCACGTCCCTCGAACCAGTCATGGGGAGAGCCGTCGATCTGAATCAGATCACCGCGGCGGCTGCGCCGATCACGCATCGCATGCGTCCTGGCCCCAGCGCCGCGCTTGGCGCGCCACAGGCCGGCGCCGAGCATGGCCTGCCGAACCGTTTCCATGGACAGCTTGATGCCATGCAGCTCATCGAGCTTCTCTCTTGCGAACGTCGGGCCGAAGTCCGGGTACCGTTCACGGATGATCGCTACCGCCGTTCTGAGCAGTTCGGGTGGGGTGCGGCGGTTGGAGGGCTTGCCACGCTTCTTGCTCAGTAAACCCGGCGCCCCTTCCTCGACCAGGCGCCGCTTCAAGCGCTTGATTTGCCGGACACTGATACCGAGTCGGGTCGCAGCGCCCGCCTGGTCCAGCTTCCCCTCCATCACCTGCGCCATCACCTGATTGCGCAGCAAGTCCTTGGTCGTCATATTGATCACTGTCCCATCCTCCCCTTGGACACATCCTAGGGGACATCTCTATTTAGCGGAGAGGGGACATTACTACTTTGGGCTAACAGGCAAAGATCATTCCTTGACATGGCGCATAGATCATCTATAATGCGGGCCTGTTGTGAACGAAGCAGCACGAAACACAAAGCGGGAGTAGCTCAGTTGGTAGAGCGCAACCTTGCCAAGGTTGAGGTCGAGAGTTCGAGCCTCTTCTCCCGCTCCAGGGTTTCAGTGATGTCAGTTTGTCTTGGAAAATCAGTAGATTTCTGCGATAATCTTGTTCTTGCAAAGCGGGAGTAGCTCAGTTGGTAGAGCGCAACCTTGCCAAGGTTGAGGTCGAGAGTTCGAGCCTCTTCTCCCGCTCCAGTCCCCTGGATTGGCAAAAAGTAGTCTGTCGCTCGAAGCAGTAAAGTAGTTGAATTGGCGTAGTAAAACAAAGCAGTACATAGCGGGAGTAGCTCAGTTGGTAGAGCGCAACCTTGCCAAGGTTGAGGTCGAGAGTTCGAGCCTCTTCTCCCGCTCCAGAATATCCAAAGGGAAGCCTGGCTTCCCTTTTTGTTGATGTGGTGCTGCAACGGCCCACATGACGCAAGGTAAGAATTATCTGGCGAGGTAGCAAAGAGGTTATGCAGCGGCCTGCAAAGCCGTTTAGACGGGTTCGATTCCCGTCCTCGCCTCCAGAACATGCAGTAAAAAAATAGCCCACCGAAAAGTGGGCTATTTTTTTGCGTCAGCGAAGGCGTTGCAGTACGCCGCAGAGGTGCCTGCTGAATCTGGTTAACCGGGTGGCGTCAGCAACTGCCAGCCAACGCCAGCCCAAGGTCTGCCAATCCGATACGGCCTCTGGTGTTTGGCAAAATTCAACGCATGCGAACAGTGCCTGACGAGCCCGATCCTGCGGAGATTGCAGAGCTCGTGTACGAATGTCAGACTTGACCCTGGGTTAGGTTTTGTATGGTCTGACCGTCTGCTCGATCGCCCCGAAAATGCTTGCGCCGGACGCGTCGGACATGGCGATGGCGATGCTGTCGCCGAAGCGCAGGAACGGGGTGGTGGGGGCGCCCAGTGCGATGGTTTCGTACATTCGTACTTCGACGATGCAGCAGTAGCCGACGCCGCCGTTGGCGATGCTGGAACCGTGCAGGTCGCCCTGTTTGTTTGAGACAGTTCCCGAGCCGATGATGGTGCCGGCGCACAGTTCGCGCGTGCGCGCCGCGTGCGCGATGAGTTGGGCAAAGTTGAAGGTCATGTCCGTACCGGCGTTCGGTTTTCCGAACGGCTGGCCGTTGACTTCCACGACCAGCGGCAGCGCCAGTTTGCTGTCGGCCCAGGCGTCGCCCAGTTCGTCCGGTGTGACCGCCACCGGCGAAAATGCACTGGCGGCCTTCGACTGGAAGAAGCCGAAGCCCTTGGCCAGTTCGCCGGGGATCAGGTTGCGCAGCGAGACATCGTTGACCAGCATGATCAACCGGATGGCCTGCGCCGCGGCGTCCATCGACACGCCCATCGGCACATCGCCGGTGATGACGGCTACTTCGGCTTCCAGGTCGATGCCCCAGCTTTCATCCAGCGCAAAAATCGGGTCGCGCGGGCCGGTGAAACTGTCGGAGCCGCCCTGGTACATCAGCGGATCGGTATAGAACGAGGCGGGTACTTCGGCATTGCGCGATTTGCGTACCAGTTCGACGTGGTTGATGTATGCCGAACCGTCCGCCCACTGGTAAGCGCGCGGCAACGGAGAGTGGCACGCGGCCTGGTCGAACGGTGCGATGCCGCCGCAGGCGCCGTCATTCAATGCGGCGTAACGCTGTTCCAGCTGCGGCGCGACTGCATCCCACGCATCGAGTGCCGCCTGCAGCGTGGGGGCGATATCGGCAGCGCTGCAGCAGTGTTGCAGGTCGCGGCTGACCAGTACCAGGGCGCCGTCGCGGCTGTTGTTTTTGAGTGTCGCCAGTTTCATCGGGGTTCCTTATTTTTTGGCCGGGTCGAAATGCTTTTCGATGCCCATCCAGCAGTTGAAATAATCGTCCTGTAGCTGTGGCGATGCCAGTGCCTGCGCAGTAGGGCAGAGCATATTGCGCGTCTCGAACATGAAGGCCATTGTGTCGGCGACCTTTTGCGGCACGCGCGTGTCGATGGCGCTCGCCTTGGCGAACGTCGCCGCATCGGGACCATGGCCGCTCATGCAGTTGTGCAGGCTGGCGCCGCCGGGCCGGAAACCGGTCGATTTGGCGTCGTACTGGCCGTGGATCAGGCCCATGAATTCGCTGGCGACATTCCGATGGAACCAGGGCGGACGGAAGGTGTCTTCCGCTACCAGCCAGCGCGGCGGGAAAATCACGAAGTCGAGCATGTCGACGCCGGGGGCATCGCTGGGCGACTGCAGCACCAGGAAAATCGACGGGTCGGGGTGGTCGTGGCTGATCGAGCCGATAGCGTTGAAATGGCGGAGGTCGTATTTGTACGGCGCGTAATTGCCATGCCATGCGACAACATCGAGCGGCGAATGGCCGATTTTTGCCTGCCACAGCCTGCCTGCGAACTTGGCCAGCAAGGTGAAGTCGCCTTCGCGGTCTTCGTAGGCGGCATGTGGCGTGAGAAAGTCGCGCGGGTTGGCCAGGCCGTTCGAGCCGATCGGCCCCAGGTCGGGCAACTGCAGCAGCGCGCCGAAGTTTTCGCAGATGTAGCCGCGCGCTTCACCGTCCGGCAGCACTACCTGGAAACGCACACCGCGCGGTATCACGGCGATTTCCTGTGGTGCGATGTCGAGTACCCCCAACTCGGTGCGCAGCATCAGACGGCCATGCTGCGGCACGATCAGCAGCTCGCCGTCGGCGGAGTAAAAGAAACGGTCGTTCATCGACCGATTGGCTGCATACAGGTGGATTGCGCAGCCGCTTTGTGCCTCGGCCGATCCATTGCCGGCCATTGTTACCCAGCCGTCGATGAAGTCGGTTGGGACGTCCGGCATCGGCAGCGGGTCCCAGCGCAGCTGGTTCGGTGGCACATCGATATCGCCGAACTTGCCGATCAGGCGCGGCTGCGCCAGAGGCGTGAATGGCTGGTGCATTGCCGCCGGCCGGATGCGGTACAGCCACGACCGGCGGTTATGGCTGCGCGGCGCGGTGAACGCCGTGCCCGAGACCTGCTCGGCATACAGGCCGTAGGGAACGCGCTGCGGCGAATTGCGGTGCGCAGGAAGGGCGCCCGGTAGCGCTTCGGTGGCAAACTCGTTGCCGAAGCCGGACTGGTAGCGCAAGTTGTCAGTCGGTGTGATCATGGTTGCACATCCTGGAATAAGGCGGTTCCATCAATGTAGCCCAGCCGACCATTCTTGACGAGCGAAATAGAGAAATACACGGTATTGATACTGTCAATAATGGTACGCTCCAGGCTGCGCATTTCAAGGATCCAAGCTGCCATGATCGAAGCACGCAATATCGACCTGAACCTGCTGGTCGTGTTTCAGGAAGTGTTCGAGCAGCGCCAGATTTCATCGGCCGCCGTGCGCCTGCACCTGACCCAATCGGCCGTCAGCAACGCGCTGGCACGCCTGCGCCGCACTTTCAACGATGAGCTGTTCGTGCGCACCGCGCACGGCATGCAGCCGACGCCGCTGGCCGAACATCTGGCCGAGCCTGTCGCTGCCGCGCTGGCCAACATCAGCCTCGCACTGAACCCGCAGGAACCGTTCGTCGCCGCTACCAGTACGCGCCACTTCACACTTGCCATGACCGATGTCGGCGAGGTGTATTTCATGCCCGCGTTGATTGAAAAACTCAACCAACAGGCACCCGGCGTGCAGGTGTCCACCGTGCGTGCCGGCGCCATCGACATGAAGGTGGAGATGGAAGCGGGCCGTGTCGATCTCGCCATCGGCGCGTTTGAAAAAGTGTCGACGGCCCTGTACCAGCGCCGCCTGTTCCGGCAACCGTATGTCAGCATGTTCCGCAAAAGCCACCCGCTGGCGCGCGGCACCGTGACATTAAAACGGTTTCTGGCGGCGCGCCACCTGGTCGTGTCGTCGCTGGAAAGCCCGTACGACCGCATCAATCAATTGTTGGAAAAGGCCGGCGTGCGCGCTGCCACCCAGTTCCAGGTGCCGCATTTTACGGCCGTCCCGTATATCGTCGGCAGCACCGACCTGGTGGTGACCGTGCCCCATAAGCTGGCCGAGCGGGCTGCGGCGCCGTTCCAGTTGGCGTTCATCCGCCCGCCATTGCGGCTGCCCCAGCTGCAGACGAATATGTTCTGGCACCGCCGCTTCAATCAGGACGCCGGCAATCAGTGGCTGCGTGGGCTCATTGTGGAGACGTTTGCCGAATAGCCTTCTGCAGATTCAACCGCGCCCGGCGCTCCAGCCGGTCGCGCAGCGCGGGCGTGGCGTACAGCGTCGGCCGGGCCAGGAAGCGCGCCAGCACGGCGCGTCTTTTTTGCCGGTATTCGGCGCTCGGCACCGCCGCATATTCGGCCCGCACCTGGCGCTCGTATTCGGCGAAACGGCGCGGGGACGCGCCCAGGATGGCGAGGTCGATATCGACGACCATGCGCGCGTCGCCATCGCCTGCCGCATCGTGATGGGTGGTGGCCATGATGTGTTTTTCAACCCGCGCGATGACGGCGTCATCGGCTCCCGCGGCACGCAGAGCGGCGCCGGCCCACGCGGCGCTGCGCGCTTCGTTATCGTGGGCCAGCGGCACGTACACCGCGTCGTGATACCACAGCGCGACGGCCATTTCGCCGGGACGCGCAGCGAGGTGAGCGAGTTCGTCAACCAGTCCGAGGCATTCGGCCAGGTGCTGCCGCGTATGGTAGTGGCGTGCCGGTTCGGCGTAGCTTGCCAGCAGGCGTGCCAGCGCCGCGTCGTCGCTAGCCAAGCCCAGCGTGGCCCAGTGGGCGGTTCAGCGTTGCGCAAGATTGTGCATGGCGCAGTATGCTCCCGTCGTACGCGCTGTGGACGATAGTGTCGCCGCAAAGCAGGGCATCGGTGACGAAGTTGTCGTGTCGGGCCAGGCGCAGCAGGGCGTGGCCGGCGCTGGCTCAGGCTGCGTGCGTTAAATGAAGGCAGCGCAGTCGGCAAACCGTTTTTGCAGTCCGAGGCAGCCGCAGTCCGGCGCATGGCCGCCGCCATCGACCAGCGCGTGCCGCGCTGCGTGTTTTCGTGCAGTTGCATGCGATGGTGCGCGTGTTTCATTGGTTGCCAACGTGGCTGCAGCGCAGCCGGAGCAGGTGAAGTAAAAGTGAAGGTGGCTGTCGCCCCGATTATTGCCGCCTGAAAACCCGCAGTTTGTCCTGGCGCAAATGCCCCGCCACGCCGCCCCATAAAATTGGCCATTGGAATTATTTCCTCAGCGAAATCGATTCCCGGTCAACGATCAAGGGAGGGGCGATGAATGCAGGTGCAGGTACGGTCGTCATCCGCACGCAAGCCGGTTCCGTCGGCGTGATGTTCGCGGGGAGCCTGTTTGTCATCATCGCCATATTTGGCCTGGCGCTCGATCTGAGCCGCCTGTATCACCGTAGGGGCGAACTGCACAGCGTGGCGGCCGCAGCGGCGCTGGCCGCTGCACGCGAGCTGAACGGTACTGCAGCGGGGGTGACGAGCGCTGCAGCAAAAGCGCGCGGCGCCGCGGAAGTGATGACCTACGATTACGGCAGCGGGGCGATCCGGTGGCTTGACGTGGCGATGCAGTTTGGCGACGCTCCCGATACCACGCGCTGGGTCGATCTGGGCGCTGCCATGGCAACGCCCAAGGCCTGGCGCTACGTCAAGGTCGATACCGGCAAGCTCGATGCAAACTTCGGCACCGTCGAGATGTATTTCATCCGGGTAGTGCTGCCGGCGCTGACGCGCGAAACAGTCAGCACGCGCGCCATTGCCGGCCGCAGTAGCACGAATGTCGTGCCATTGGCGCTGTGTGTCATGTCTGCCGACGCGGCTGAATCGCGCGCCTGGCCCGGCTCGCCGAACATCAAGGAACTGGTGGAATACGGTTTCCGGCGCGGGGTCAGCTACGACCTGATGCAGTTGAATCCTGCGGGCAGTGCGGGCAGGACTTTTCTGGTCGATCCCTTCGCCATCCCTGGCGGTGCAGCGACGGCCAGCACAGCGACGGCAATGATCGGGCCGTCTGTCTGCACCGGCAGCGTCGCCCTGACGCACGTTATGGGCGCCCGTATTTCCCTGCTCGGCGACTTCCCGCTGAAGCCGTTTTACAAGCAACTCAATTCCCGGTTCGACCTGTTCTACGACAAATCGTCGGAAAACTACTGCAGCCCGGACATTGCGCCGCCAGACAAGAACATCAAAAAATATACCTACAACAGCATCTCGTGGATGAGCACAGTGCCCGAAGCGCAAAGTGCCCGCTCTGTCGTCAGCACCGGCAAGCTGCAGACGATTGCCGACCTGGTGCCGCCGGCGTCGGTGGGTAACACCGCGCCGATGTACGGGCCGCTGTGGAGTTTTGCGCGCGCGGTGCCGTTTTCAGCGTATGTGCCGGGGGCCGACGAGCCCGTGGCGGGTTACGCCGGCTTTACCGCGACCGACTGGGCCGCGTTGTACAAGCCCGGCCAGCCCGCAGCGCCAGCCTATCCTTCCACGATACCGTACGCGGCAAACAGCGGAAACGCGGTTTTCGAAGCGCCATCCGGACCGCGTAAGGGCGTGCGCAACCGCAGAGTGCTGAACGTGCCGCTGCTGGCATGCCCGGCCGGGTTGACGACGCCAGGGCCCGCCACCGTGCTGGCAATCGCAAAGTTCTTCCTGACCGTTCCCGCCACCGAGACAAAACTGTATGCAGAATTCGGTGGCCTGGTGTCCGAACAGGCCATCGGCGGCAACCTGGAGCTCTATCAATGATGACCCGGCTTCCATCCCGCCACCGCGGCGCTGCGGCAGTCGAAATGGCCGTCATCTTGCCGGTCATGCTGCTGTTGCTGGCGTTTCCCCTGCTGTTCGGCAGGATGTTCTGGCACTACGCCGTCATTCAGTCGGCGGCCCACGATGCGGCCACATATTTGTCACGGGTGCCGATTGCAGAAATGACCAGTTCGGTACGCGGCAGCCGTGCCGCCGACCTCGCGCACGACATTGTTGCGGCAGAAGCGGCAGAGCTATCGCCTGGTGGAGATTATCCTGTATCGATCGGGATACTCTGCGACGGTGCACCCTGCGATTACGGCGTGCCGGTCAACATTACTGTCGAGGTTCGCGTTCGCATGTACGACCCTTTCTTCAGCGAGGTCACCTGGGCAGGTTTCGGTGATAATGGCCTGTCGCTGCGGGCCAAAGTGGCAGTGCGCTATGTCGGCCAATAAGCCTTCCGGCCAGCGCGGCACGGCAGCGGTCGAATTCGCGCTGGTGGCCATGATCTTCCTGACCCTGCTGTTCGGCATCATCGAACTGGCGCGTTCGATGTATCTGTTCAACACGCTCAAGGAAGTGACGCGGCGCGCGGCGAACGATGCCGCGAACATCGATTTTCGCGACCAGAGCCGGCTCGACCAGGTGCGTCAACGCGCCATTTTCCGAACGAATTCAGGTGAGTTGCTGCTGGGCGACCCGGTGACCGACCAGAGTATCCTCATCGACTATCTCGCTGTCACGCGCGACGCCGGCGGCAAACTGGCACTCGCGCCGATTGCCACAGGCTCGCTGCCATCGTGCGTCGCGTGCAACCGCGTCACCTGCATGCGCGACCCGAACGACAGCAGCTGCATCCGCTTTGTCCGTGCCAGAATTTGCGCGGGAGGAAGCGACGGTACGTGCCAGGCGGTGCAATACAAAACCCTGTTTTCCCTGCTCAACCTGCATTTCGCACTGCCCACGTCGCCGACACTGGTTCCAGCCGAATCGCTGGGCTTCGTCCAGGGCGCGATCTGTCCCTGAGCTGCCGTGCGCTGTTCCTGGCTTGTGCCCATAAAACGGTCGACTATAATTGCTGACAAGGCAGCGCCATGCCGGGCGCGCAGCCATGCGCCTTGAACATGCGTGCCCGAACCCCTGCCAATCTACCTGACGAAAGAAAGGGCACCCCATGCCTGAACAGGAAGTGAAGTTGATGCTGATCGATGTTCTCCGTCTGGAAGACATCACCCCGGACGACATCGATCCCGAGGCACCGCTGTTCGGCGATGGTCTGGGACTCGATTCGATCGACGCGCTGGAACTCGGCGTGGCGCTGCAAAAACGCTACGGCATCACGCTGCCCGCCGCCGCGCAGGAACCGCGCAGCTATTTCGCGTCGGTACGGGCGCTGGCCGTCTTCATCGCGAGTGAACGGAAGACGTAACGTGCATTCCATGGTAGCGAGCGGCGGCATGGGCACGGAGCGACGGTGCGTTCCGGTCGTGCGCGTCAAACGGTTGCACCATGGCTGATTTTTTTGCCACGCTGGCCAAACGCGCGCCTCACGCCTGCGCCGGATGGCGCCACGATGCGCCTGTTACGCACGGCGTGCTGGCGTTGCGCGTGCGCGCGTGGACTGCGCTGGCACGGCGCACTGCCGGCCCGAATATCGCGCTGTTTCACGACGACAGCCTGGAGTTTGCAGCAGCCCTGCTGGGTGCCTGGCAAGCGGGTAAAACCGTCTGGCTGGCGGCCGATACTTTGCCGGCCACCTGCGCTGCGCTGCGTCCTGCCATGGATGCCTTCTGGGGCCAGTACCCGGACGGATGCGCGCCCCTTGAAACAGACTTGTGCCAGCAGCCCTGGAGCGACCCGGCGCCGGGTTTTGCGGCGCTGATCATCCATACCTCGGGCAGCACCGGTGCTCCCAGGGCGATCCCGAAACAGTTCGCGCAACTGACCACTGAACTGGCCGCGCTGGAAGCACAGTTCGGTGCGGCGATGGGCGATTGCGCGGTGTTGGCGACGGTGTCGCACCAGCATATTTACGGTCTGCTGTTCCGCGTGCTGTGGCCGTTGCATGCGGGCCGGCCACTGCATGCGCATGGCATCGGCCATCCGGAAGCTCTGGCCCCGGTACTGGCGCTGCGGCCGTGCGTGCTGGTGGCCAGCCCGGCCTACCTGAAGCGCCTGCCTGCACACCTGAACTGGAACGGCGTGCAGTTGCGCGCTGTGTTTTCGTCCGGCGGCCTGCTGGCGCCCGACGCTGCCATGCACGCGCAAACGCTGCTGGGACGGGCGCCGTTCGAAGTGTATGGCAGTTCCGAGACCGGCGGCATCGCGTGGCGCCAGGGTGCCGCCGCCGCGTGGAAAGCGCTGCCGGGTGTGCAGGTGCGCATCGACGGCGGACAGCTGTCGGTGTGGTCGCTGCATGCCGGTGACGACTGGCTGGAATTGGCCGACCTTGCCGAAGCTGCCGGTGATGGATTTTTCCTGCGCGGGCGCGTCGATCGCATCGTCAAGATCGAAGAAAAGCGCGTGTCGCTCGAAGCTATCGAAGCAGCACTGCTGGCCAGTGACCTGGTGAGCGAGGCGCGCGTTCTGGTCATGCCGGAACGGGCAGGGCAGCGCCAGGCGCTGGCCGCGTTCGTGGTGCCATCGGCACAAGGACAGGCGATGCTTGACGCCAGTGGCAAGGCTGCGCTGAATGCGCGCCTGCGCAGCGTGCTGGCGAGCGTGGTGGAGGCGGTTGCATTACCGCGGCGCTGGCGCTACCTGGATCAGTTGCCGGTCGACGCCCAGGGCAAGACCAGCCAGGCGGCGTTGCTGGCGTTGCTGTAGTTGCTGTAGTAACTGTCACAGCGCATGTCGGCAAGCCTGCAAAACTGTCGCACGTGTGCGACGCGCGCCAGCAAGCGATGCTGGCGTGCTTGCCGCGCGGCCCAGCAAGTGGCGGCGTTTTACCAGCGCTGGAACACGACTTGAGCGCGCGATCAACCTGGCGTGCCAAGTGCACACGACGCAGCCGCTGGCGCCGATGCTGCTGGTCGGTGCGACGCTGTTATCATCAGCGCAGACACCGTATCGGGGACACGCCAACAATGAACAGGAATGACGCGGCCGCACCTGCTGCCACCAAAAAAAGCTGGTTGTCGAAACTTGGCCCCGGCCTGATCACCGGCGCAGCCGACGACGACCCGAGCGGCATCGCGACCTACTCGCAGGCCGGAGCGCAGTTCGGCTTCGGCCTGTTGTGGACCGTGTTGATCACCTACCCGCTGATGGTCGGCATTCAGGTTGTCAGCGCCCGGATCGGCGTCGTTACCGGCCACGGCCTGGCCACCAACATCCGGCGCCATTACCCCAAAACGCTGCTGTACTTTATTGTCGGCGCGCTGCTGCTGGCAAATATCGTCAACATCGCGGCCGACATCGCCGCCATGGGCGACGCCATGAAGCTGGTGCTGGGCGGCCAGGCGCACTGGTACGCCATCGGTTTCGGCATCCTGTCGGCGGCGCTGCAGGTGCTGATTCCCTATACGCGCTATGTGCGCATTTTAAAATGGCTGACGCTGGCGTTGCTGGCCTATGTGGCCACCGTGTTTGTCGTCAAGGTGCCGTGGGCCAGCGTGGCCACCGGCCTGGTAACGTTCCCGCGCCTGCCGTGGAAAGCCGACTACATCACGACCATCGTCGCGGTGTTCGGCACCACCATCAGTCCGTATCTGTTCTTCTGGCAGGCGGCGCAGGAAGTCGAAGACCTGCACGCCAATCCGGCCGCACGTGCGTTGAAATATGCGCCGGGCGAGGCCCGGTCCACTCTGGACCGGATCAAGGTAGACACGTATATCGGCATGGGATTTTCCAACGTGGTGGCGTTCACCATCATGCTGACGGTTGCCGTGACGCTGCACCTGCACGGCATCACCGACATCGCGTCGTCCGCCCAGGCGGCAGAAGCATTGAAACCGATCGCCGGCGAGTTTGCCTTCTTGTTGTTCAGCCTGGGCATCATCGGCACCGGCATGCTGGCCATCCCGGTGCTGGCCGGATCGGCCGCGTATGCAATTTCCGAAACCTTCGAATGGCGCGGCAGTCTCGAAGACGCCCCCAGCGTGGCGCCGCGCTTCTACGCCATTATCGTGCTGGCCACGCTGCTGGGCATCGCCATGATCTATGCGCCGATCGACCCGATCAAGGCACTGTACTGGAGTGCCGTGGTCAACGGCGTGGTGTCGATCCCCATCATGGCGGTGATGATGCTGATGGCCGCGCGGCGCGACATCATGGGCGCGCTGACCGTCTCGCTGCGCCTGAAGGTGCTGGGATGGGCGTGCACTGGCGTGATGGCAGCGGCAGTGGTGGCGATGTTCGTGGTGGACTGATCGTCATCAGCGCAGGTTCTGCGCCACGATCGCATCGGTTGCACGGCGCGCTTCATCGAGCGGCTCGGTCAGCGCAGTCGTCATGTCATGCCGCGCTGACGGCGCCACTGTCCCCAGTTCGGCGCTGCCTTTCTGGGTGATATCCACCGATGCTGTCGCCGACAGGCCCACCCGCAGCGGGTGCGCCGCCAGTTCTTTCGGGTCGAGTGCAATCCGCACCGGAACGCGCTGCACCACCTTGATCCAGTTGCCGCTGGCGTTTTGCGCCGGCAGCAGCGAGAACGCGCTCCCGGTGCCGGCGGCCAGGCCCATGACCCTGCCGTGGAAAACGACCTTGTTCCCGTACATATCGGCTTCGATGGTCGCTGGCTGGCCCACGCGGATGTCGCGCAGTTCCGATTCCTTGAAGTTCGCTTCGACCCATAGCTGGTCGAGCGGGACGATCGTCAGCAGCGGCATGCCTGGTGTAATGCGGCTGCCCACCTGCACGCTGCGCTTTGCCACATAGCCCGATACCGGCGCATTCACCACAGTCCGGCGCACCGCCAGCCAGGCCGCGAGATAGTCGGCACGCGCGGCCTGCACCAGCGGGTGCTGTGCCACCGGCACACCGGACACGCCGGCCTTCGCGGCCGCTTCCTGCTTCTTCACCACGTCCAGCGCGGCGCGCGCATTGTCGACGGCGCGCCTGGCGTGGGCGATGTCTTCGCCCGACACCGTATGGTCCGCCGCCAGCGGCAGGCGCCGCGCCAGGTCGTCCTGGGCGGCCTTCAACGCCACCTCGTTCTGGCGGATCTGGGCGTCATATTGTTCGACGTTCGTGTAGCGCTCGCGCTGCTGACGCACCACGCCGGCCAATCTAGCTTCGGCCTGGTTCAGCGCCACCTGCGCGTCGGCTGCATCGAGTGTGACGAGCGGAGCGCCGGCCTGCACCATCTGCGTTTCGTCGGCGCCGATGTCGATCACGCTGCCGGCTACCTGCGACGATACCGTCACCAGGTTGCCGCCGACGTAGGCGTTGTCCGTGTCGGCGCGGCCGGCCATGACCAGAAAATAGTATGCGCCAGCGGCCAGCGCCGCGAGCACGAAGCCGGCCGTGATGGCGATCATGACGACCCTGCGTTTGCGGGGGTTAGGGGCGGTTTGTTCAGTCATGTCAGTGTTTTATTTGGATGAATTCGGAATCGATGCCACGTAACCGCCGCCCAGGGCTTTGGTCAGCGCCACTTCGGTTTGCAGCGCTGCGTCCTGCTGATACAGCGCGGTGTCCTGCTGGTGCAAGAGCGCGAGGCGCGCGTCGAGCAGTGTCCCGCGCTCGCCCAGGCCATGGTCGATGCGGCGCTTGCTCGAGTCCACCAGCGCACCACTGGCCGCGAGCGTGCGCGCCTGCGCCGCCACCTGTACGGCCAGGCCCTGCAAGGTCGCGCCTTCTTCGGCGACTTCCGCCACGGCGCGCAGCACTGCCTGGTTGTAGTCGGCAATGGCGGCATTGCGCCCGGCGCGCGCGCTGTCCAGATTGGCGTCGAGCGCGCGGCTGTGGAACAGCGGCAGATCGATGACGGTGCCCACCACCATCGTACGGCTGTCATAGCGCAGCAGTTTGCCCAGCGAGGTGGCGTCGAGGCCAAACGCGCCGGTCAGGTTCAGGTCGGGATAGTAGGCCGCCTGATTGGCGGTGACGCGGCCCAGCGTCGCTTCGACGCGCCAGCGCGCCGCCTGCAAATCCGGGCGGCGTGCCAGCAGGGCCAGGCCCAGCGTTGTCGGGAGGCTCGCCGCTCCGCCATGGATGGCGTGCGGCGTCACCTGTAAATTGTCGGCACCGGCCCCGACCAGCGCGCGCAATGCTTCCTGCTCGCGGCCGGCCTGCGTGGCGAATGCAGCAGCCTGTTCGTCCAGTGTGGCCAGGTCGCGCTCGATGATCGTCCGGGCGTCGGCAGTGGCCAGGCCGTGGGCGATTTTTACGCGCCGGTCGGCCAGCATTGCCTCGGCCAAGGCGGCCATCGCCAGCGTGTTTGCGCGCCGCGCCCACAGCATTTGCAGGCGCAGGTAGCTTTGCACGACGCTCGCAGCGATGTCGGTTTCGGCCTGCGCCGCATCGGCCAGGCGCGCGTTGACTTCGCCCAGGCTGGCGGCCACCAGCGCGCGTTGCTTGCCCCACCAGTCGAAGTCGTAGCTGGCTTTGACCTGTACCGCGGCGTCGTTATAAAAGCTGCCGCCAATCGGCGCCGGGAAGAAACCGTTGCCGGAATAGCGCTGCCGGTTCACCCCCATTTCCAGTCCCAGCGAACCACCGCCAACGCTGCGGGTGGAAGCCAGCACCGCCTGCGCATCGCCGATGCGCGTGGCCGCGACAGCCATGCCGGGGCTGTCCTGCAACGCCCGCGCGACCAGCGCATTCAGTTGCGGATCGTCGTAGCGCGTCCACCAGCGCGCATCGGGCCAGCCGTCGCGCGCCAGCCGGATCGATGCTGCGTGCTGCGCGCGCGCGAAGTCGGGTGAAGGCTGCACGATGCGATCGGGCGGGGCGGTAGCGCAGCCAGCCAGCGCCAGTGCGAATAACAGAAAGCGACAGGACACGTTAAGAACTTTCATCAATCGATATGGACTGCTTCGGCAGGCGAGACGGCAGCGCCTTTTGGTTTGCGCACCAATAACAGCAGGGGAATCACGGCAAACGTCAGCAGCATCATCAGCCAGTAATCGTCGACGTACGCAATCATCGACGCCTGGCGCGTCACCTCGCCGTTCAGCGCGGCCAGGCCGGCGCTGGTGGCGAGGTTGTAGCCGCTGTCGTGCAAGGCCGGGTTGGCGTACGTGACCTGCGCGCCCAGAGCGGCGTGGGCGATCTGGGTATTCCGGGTCAGCAGTGTCTGCACCAGCGCGATGCCGATCGACGAGCCGATATTCCGGACCAGGCTGAAAATGGCCGTACCTTCGGCGCGCATGGCTGGCGTGAGCGTGGCGAAGGTCGCTGCCGACAGCGGCACGAACACCAGTCCGAGGCCAAGGCCCTGGATGATGCCGGGCCAGATAATGTCCGACTGCGACAGCACCAGTGTGTAGCCGGTCATCTGCCACAAAGAGAAACCAGTGATGGCAAAGCCGGTTGCGAGCAGGATGCGGAAATCGACCTTGCCGGTAATTTTGCCGACAATGAGCATCGAGATCATGGTGCCGAGGCCACTCGGCGCTGTCACCAGGCCGGCCAGCGCGGCCGGGTAGCCCATCAGCGATTGCAGCATCGACGGCATCAGTGCGCGCGTGGCGAACAGCACCATGCCGACGATGAATATAAAGGCGAGGCCGGTGACGTAGTTGGCGTTTTTCAGCAGCCGGTAATCGAGGAACGACTGTCCCGCCGGGCGCGTAAGCGTGTGGCCGATAAAGTACGCCGCGGCCATGGCCAGCAAAATCGCCTCGACCCAGGTTTCGACAGACCCGAACCAGTCGTTCTGTTCACCGCGGTCAAGCAGCATCTGCAGCGCGCCGATCGCGAGGCTCAACGTGACGAAGCCGAACGTATCGAAGCGCATGCGGCGCGGCCCGGTCGCGGGGCGGATGTACTTCCAGATGCCGTAAAAGGCCAGCGCACCAAGGGGCACGTTGATGAAAAACACCCAGCGCCAGTCGTAGGCATCGGTCAGCCAGCCACCCAGCGTGGGGCCGAGGATGGGGCCGATCATCACGCCCATGCCCCAGACCGCCATCGCGGACCCGTGTTTTTCGGGCGGGTTGATGTCGAGCAGGACCGATTGCGACAGTGGCACCAGTGCCGCGCCAAACACGCCTTGCAGCACGCGCGCCAGCACGATTTCCACCAGCGTGCCGGAGATCCCGCACAGCACCGACGCGATGGTAAAACCGGCGACCGACACCAGAAACACCTTTTTCAGGCCGAAGCGGTCGCACAGCCAGCCATTCAGTGGCGTGGCAATGGCCGCGGCCACGATGAAGGAGGTGAGCACCCACGTGATCTGGTCGGACGATGCCGACAGGCTGCCCTGCATGTGCGGCAGCGCCACGTTGGCGATAGTGCCATCGAGCGACTGGATCAGCGTGGCCAGCATGATCGACAGTGTGATCATGCGCCGGTTCAGCGGTGCCTCCGGCGCCCTGGCCACTGCGGCACCGGCAATTGCCGCATCGCTCAAAGCTGCGCCTCGATGCGCGCGCGGATCGTGTCCATCAGCGCAGTGGCCGCGTCGATGGCGGCCGGGTCGAGGCCTGCCAGCACGCTGATCCGGAATGCATCCGCTGCGACTTTTACGCGTGCATACAGCGCATCGCCGGCGGGCGTCAGGCGTATCAGTTTTACGCGCCGGTCGAGCAGCGACGCTTCGCGCACGACCATCTGCGCCGTCACCAGGCGGTCGACCATCGCCACGATGGTGGGACCTTCCACGCCCAGCAAATCGGCAAGCTGCTTTTGCGAGAGCGGTTCGGCCGTCCTGGCAACCATGGCAATGGTCATCCAGCCAGCCTGGCTGACGCCGAGATCCTTCAACTGGCGGTCAATCCCCTGACGCCAAGCGCGCGCGGTATTGTGCAGCGCGCCGGAAAACTGCTGCAGCGGATCGGAATGCGGTACGGAACTCATGAGTAGATGTCGAATCAGTAGATGTCTATCTATATTAGCGTATTCCACTAATTAGTAAAGCGTTTCCTTTGGTAACTAGATTGCTTTGGCAACTAGCGTGTTTACGCGCGCTCGACCGGGTCAATGCACTTTGTCATTGTTGTCCGAGCAAACCGATCAACATGGCGCTGTCGACCGGCTTGACGAAGTGATGATCGAAACCGGCCTGCAGCGATTCCTGGCGGTCCGATGGCTGTCCGTAACCTGTGACGGCCACCAGCAGCGTGCGCTGCATGCCGGGCAAGGTACGCAGGCGCCGCGCCAGTTCGTTGCCGTGCATGTCGGGCAGGCCGATATCGAGCAGGCAGGCATCGTGCACCTGCTGCCCGGCCCGCGCGAGCGCTGCCTGGGCCGTGTGTTCGACGGTGACAGCATGTCCGGCCGTCGCGACGATCAAGGCCAGCATGGCGGCAGCGTCGGTATTGTCGTCGACGATCAGCACGCGCAGGCGCTGGCTGGCGCTGGCGGCGTCCAGCGCGACTTCCGGCGCAGCACTGGCCGGTGCTGCAGGCATGGCGAGGGCCGGCAGCGTAACCGAAAAAGTGCTGCCTTGCCCTGGCCCGGCGCTGCGTGCCACCACCGCCCCGCCGTGCAGTTCGACCAGATGCCTGGCCAGGGCCAGCCCGATCCCGAGGCCGCCCTGCGACCGGTCGGCGCTGCGTTCGCCTTGCGCGAACAACTCGAACGCGCGGGTGGCAAGCGCCGCTTCCATCCCGATGCCGTTGTCCTCCACGCTGACGCTCACGGTGGCATTGTGCAGGCTGACACGCACGGCGATGCGGCCCGAAGGCGGCGTGTATTTGGCTGCATTGCCGAGCAGGTTGGCCAGCACCTGCACCAGCCGCTTGCGGTCGCCCAGGACGATGGCCAGTCCGGCGCCTTCGTCCATGTGCAACTCGTGGTGGCGCGCCAGCAGCAGTGGGCGGGCCTGCTCCACTGCAGCGATGACGATCTCGTGCATGTCGAGCGGTTCGCGCGCCAGCGTTACCAGCCCGCGCGTGACGCGCGACACGTCGAGCAGGTCGTCGATCAGGGCGGTCATGTGCGTCACCTGGCGCCGGATGATGGCGCTGGTACTGCGCACCCGGTCGGCATCGAGCCGTCCCAGCGCCAGTAAATCGGCGGCCGCACTGATCGGTGCCAGCGGATTGCGCAGTTCGTGCGCCAGCATGGCCAGAAACTCATCCTTCGCGCGGTGCGACGCCCGCAGCGCTTCTTCGGCGCGGGCGCGCTCAAGCGCTTCCCAGGCCCGCTCGGCAATGTCGGCGATCAGGGCGATATCGTCCGCACTCCAGCGCCGCGGCACGTCGTGGGACACATTGAAGTTTGCGCGCAAACGCCCGTCACGCACCAGCGGCACGATGACAATGGCCTCAATGCCGAGCGCATCGTAGCTGTCGGCGAGCGCGGCAAACCGGGGATCCGTGCGGATATGCTCGACTACCACGGCGTCGCCGGCAGTCAGGGTCGGGATCAGCTGGCTGCCGAAATCGTCGCTCTGGCCGCGTGCGGGCAACCCGCGCAGCGCATGCGCGCCCATCCACTGCGGTGGAATGGTGAAGGTGGCGGTGTCGGCCTCGATCTCGGCAAAAAATGCCCGCGTGACGTTCAGGTGGCTGCGCGCCAGTTCGGTGGCAGCAATGACGATCTGTTCAGCGCTGGACTGGCCGCGCAGGCGGTCTGCCAGGGCCAGCTGGAAGGCCTGGCGCCGTTCGGCGGCGACGCGCGCGGTGGTCTCGACGGCCGCCGTGAACATGCCGTGAATGACGCCGTCGCGGTCGCGGATGGGGCTGTACGAAAAGGTGAAGTTACACAGTTCGAGATACCCATGACGGTGGAGCATGAGCGGCATGTCGTCGCCCTTGACGGCAATACCCTGCTGCATGACCTGTTCGACCATCGGACCGATGGTGGGCCAGATATCCGGCCAGGTAACGCGCGCGGGGCACCCGAACGCTTCCGGATGCTTGCTGGTGCCGAGGATGGGTCGGTAGCCGTCGTTGTAAAACTGGATTAATTCCGGCCCCCACCATACCGCAATCGCGAAGGGCGAGTCGAAGCACACATTCAGCGACAGGCGCAGGCTTTCCGGCCATGTCGATGGCGCCCCGAGGCTGGTGGCGGACCAGTCAGTCGTCCGCAGCCGTGTGACCATTTCGCCCTCGTCGGGCAGGTAGGCAAATTCTGGCGGCGAGTCTGGCTGCATGGGCGTACGGGAGTAGGCGTGGTTCCTTATTATGCCGCAGACATGAAAAAGGGCCGTTTTCTGAAGGCGCCACGTTGCGGGCGCCGGTTACGCGGGAACGGACGCGGCGCGCAGGGTGCGGCGGCGCACCGCACAGGCGATCACTCCCAGGCCGGCGCCCAGCAACATGCCCGTGCCCGGCTCTGGAACGTCAACCACGGCTAGCGGCGTAATGCCGAAGGTCAGCGTGCCGAAGTTCCATGAGCCATCCACGCCCACGTAATCGTTGAAGGTTTCGTAAAATTCGAGCCGCAGGATGCCATCGGCGCCGACCTGCAAATCCAGGTCGAAATCACTGAGCTCGAAGTAACCTGAATACGATGCGGTGCCCTGGAATTCATCGGCGCTCGGTTTTAATTGAACGCCGTTGCCGATCGAGTCGGTGAATTTCACGCTGATTTCCGACAGCCAGCTGGGGGAGATGGCGGTGATGTTGACATTGTAGCCAATGCTGGTCACTGTCGCGCCGGCGCCCACGTTGTATGTCAGTACGGTATTGCCGGCACTTCCCTGCAGGCCCCAGCTCTGGATGCCGGTCACATCGACGACCAACGGTGCGGCAAACAGCGAAGTGCAAGCGAGAAAGGACAGGCTTACAAGCGTTTTGGTCAGGGTGGACAGTTTCATGGCACGCTCCGGTGGGTGGGGGGTGCCGTCTATACAAGCAAGTAGCGTGCCGCGAATTTCATAATGCTCAAGCCATTGATATGATTCGTTTATATCATTTACCTTATATTTCTGGTGTGCGAGGTGTAAGGTTTCTCGACGGCGGACATGCGTGGCGTATATCAGTTGCTGACCATGCGGTGCGCCTTTGCCCATTCGCGCAGCGCATCGTTCATGCGGGTTTGCCACCCGTCGCCGGTGCCCTTGAAGGCTTCGACCAGGTCGCGGTCGAGGCGGATATTGGTGGCCACCTTCACGCCGCTGCCGGCTGGCCGCCCACGACCGCGCACGGGCGCAGCCACTGCCCACTCGGCGTCCGTTAACGGCAGCGCGTCGGGATCCTGCAGGGCCGCGCTGGTAATGGCGGCGTCTTCGTCGGGTGCAGGAACAATGGTTCCCGATTTAAGATTCGGCATAACGTTTTACCTCTTTAAAATTGGCCTTGCGAAGGCTGATGATGCGGCGCACATCGGCGCGGTCGACAAACACGATGTAATACAAGCGCACACCGATATAAGCAATCGCACACAGTCGATTTTCGCCGTAGTCGCGCCGCGTATCGGCCCAGTGGATGGCGTCGTTCCACTCGATGTCGACAGCTTCCAGCAGCGATACGCCATGTTTCAGGGTGTTGGACGCATCCTTGGCGGGATCGAATGCGATCACCATTGGATTAAGTGTATCCACGAATAATCCTCGGGTCAATGATTTTCGTATCCACGTTTAATGCAGTACCAGGGCGTAGCGCGCCACCTCATCGCCGGGAATGGCGTGCTGGTATAAAAAACCCTGGTACATGAAGCAGCCGGCCGCCGACAAAAAATCGCGCTGGCCGAGCGTCTCTACCCCTTCCGCCACCACCTGCAAACCGAGGCTTCCGCCCAGCGCGATGATCGAGCGCACCACCGACGCGTCGTTGGTGTTGGTGAGCACATCTTTCATGAAACTGTGGTCGATTTTCAGCTGGTCCAGCGGCAGTTTGCGCAGGTAGGTCAGCGACGAATAGCCGGTGCCGAAGTCGTCCAGAGAGAATTGCAGGCCCAGCGTTTTCAGGTCGAGCATCTTGGCGGCGGTGTTGCCGATATCGGCCACCAGCAGGCTCTTGGTGAGCTCGAGTTTCAACTTGGACGGGTCGGCGCCGCTGGCAAGGATGGTCTGCATCGCGCGCGCGACAAAATTGGTTTCGAAAAACTGGCGCGCGCTGACATTGACCGACACCGTCAAATTGCGTGTCGCGGCCTGGTCCTGCCAGCGTGCCAGCTGAGCGCAGGCGGTGGACAGCACCCAGTTGCCAATGTCGACGATCAGCCCGGTTTCTTCGGCAGTCTTGATGAAACCGTCGGGCAGCAGCAGGTTGATGCCGTCGCGGCGCCAGCGGATCAGCGCTTCGGCACCGGTCACGCGGCCGGTGGCGTCGAGTTGCGGTTGATAATGCAGCACGAATTGTTGCTTGGCGATGGCCTCGCGCAAGGCGTTTTCCAGCTCGATGCGCTCATTCAGCGCCGTGTGCATGCCGGGATCGAAAAAACGGTAGCCGCTGCCACCGGATTTTTTTGCCACATACATCGCCACGTCGGCTTGCTGCAATGTCGATTCAACCGTGTTCTGCGCGCCACTGTAGAGCGTGATGCCGATGCTGGCCGACAGCTCGTGGACGCAATTGGCCAGGTGAAAAGAGGGCGCCAGGCTGGCGAGAATTTTGCGCGCCACGGCTTCGGCCTGGTGCGCCGCCGCTTCGTAAGTGTCGTTGCCGGGCTCGATCAGCACCACGAACTCATCGCCGCCGAGACGCGCCACCTGGTCCACGGCGCGCACCGCGTGGAGCAGGCGCTGCGCGACGGCGCGCAACAGTTCGTCGCCGGCCGCGTGCCCGCGGGTATCGTTGAGCTGCTTGAAATTGTCCAGGTCGCAAAACATCAGTGCGCCGATCTTGCCGCTGCGGGTGCTTTGCAACAGCACCTGGCGCAGGTGATCGAGCAGGTTCGAACGGTTCGGCAACTCGGTCAGCGCGTCGAGAAAGGCCAGCTTGTGCAGTTTCGCTTCGTTGGCCTTGCGCTCGCTGATATCGATGCCGATGAGCAGAATTTTTTGCTGGCCCTGGCCTGCATCGACGTCGTCCGAGGCGAGCCGGGTCCAGCGCATTTCGCTGTCGACCACGCTGCCGTCGCGCCGTTGATGGCTGACCTCGCCAATCCACTCGCCATCGCTGGCGCACGCCCGGTACGCGGCGTGCAGGTCGCTGCCGAGCAATTGATCGACAGTGCAGCCAATGGCGTCCGCTGCCGGCCAGCCGTACAACAGCTCGGCCCCTTTGTTCCAGTAGGTAACGCAGCCAGTCGTGTCGATCACGATAATGGCGTCATGGGCCTTGTCGAGCAACGATGCCTGTTCCAGCAGTTGCGTATCGGCCAGTTTGACGCGCGTGATGTCGGCAATGAAGCCTTCCAGCGCGCAGACCCGGCCAGCTGCGTCGCGCAGGCAATCGCCTTGCTCCCACACCCAGCGCACGTCGCCGGCTGCAGTCAGGATGCGGTAGGTTAATTGGAACGGGCGTGCTTCCTTCAGCGCAATGCCAATTTGCACGTCAATGGCGGCGGTCCTGGACATGGACGATGCTGGCGTAACTGCGGCCCCCCGCGCCTTTGAACGCCGATGCAGGATAGCCGGTGAGTGTGTGCACGCCGTCGCTGACGAACGTGAATCTGCTTCGCGCGGCGCCATCGCAACGGTACACGGCGCCGGGCAGGTTGCGTAACAGCAGCTCCACAGAAATGGCGCCGCCGGCGGGAACGTGTTGTCGATTCTGACGCATCGCGCGGCTCCCATCCAACAGGTGAATTGACGTAGGGATCGTTCCTCGTAACATCACTCTGAGTGTAGCACCGCCAATTTTGGATATGACGCAGATCGAACCGAAATGCTTCGGTTCAGAATTTTCCTACACCGGTAAAGCAACATCCGAACGCAGGCCAAGCGGGTCCAGATGTACTGGCTGCGCGCCAGCTGCTTGCATCTCTGCAATAGCAAGCGCGCCGTCGCCTGGCTTGACGTCAACGGCGCGGATGGCGTCGAGCACCAGCAGCGTGGCGAAACCTTCGGTCAACGCATCGCGCGCCGTATTCAGTACGCAATAGTCGGTGGCAAGGCCGCACACCGCCACGCGGTCAATGCCGCGTGCACGCATCTGCTCACCGAGGCCGGTGCCGTTGAATGCGGAATACGCATCTTTTTCGACGGTGGTGGCTTTCGAGATGACCGTGGTCAGCTGTTCGAGCGGAATGGCATCGGTGAACGCAGCGCCATGCGAGTCGGCGATGCAGTGGATCGGCCAGATGCCCCCCTGTTCGGTAAAAGAACAATGGCCCACCGGGTGCCAGTCGCGCGACGCGTAAACTGGCAGGCCGTGCGCGCGGTACAGGGCGATCAGTTGGTCGATGGGGGCGATGACTTCGTCGCCCTGCGGCACGCCGAGCGAGCCGCCGGGGAGGAAATCGTTTTGCAGGTCGACGACGATCAGCGCGTCGGCCGGGGTCAGGGCGATGGGGTTCATGGCATCACTTGTGGGAGATGGAGTCCGAGGGTAGCATGTGCAGCAAATCGGCACGTGGGCGGTCCCATTCCGGCAACCAGGCCGGGCAGGGCGTGCCGGCGCGCGCGGCGTAGTCGATGGTGGAAAAATTTGCGGCGCCCAGATTGCCGAAGCGCATATCGGTAGCAGTGCCGCCTTCAATCGAGGGCATGCGCGCAAAACGCAGCCACGCGTCGACATGGCAATTGCTTTGCTGCAGATGCTGCAAATCGGCCAGGCTGGCCTCGGTACTGCTGAACAAGGCGACGCCGCGCGCTGCTGGCGGCGCGGTGCCGCCGGCAAGTTTCACCGGGCAACTGGCCGTGGGAACAATACCCTGGACCAGACTCAACACGCCGCGGCGCAGCCGATAATTGCCGCGCTGTGCATCGGCCTCGATGCTGACGAACGACCAGCACAAGGGGTTGGCGGGGAAGGGCGTCATGGCGGCGTCGAGCATGGTACTGGCAGCATCCTGTTGCACCAGGGTGCTGGCAACCAGCATCCTGGCCTGATGGCTGGCGCCTGCCTGCACGCCAATCCACGCTACCGACAACACTGCGCCCGCCACCAGGGTGTGGCGCCATTTGCCGTGCGCGATGGCAAGCCCGGCGCCGGCCACCGCCAGCAGTGCCAGCGATTGCCACAGCAAAAATCCGGCTGCAGTACACGCTGCCAGCACCGCGCCCATCAGCGCCAGCCAGCCGAGGCGCAGGCCGCGCCGTTTGATCTGCAGGATCAACGGCACGCCCAGCAATACCCAGAACATCGGTTCGATGATGTAAATCGTGTCGCCGTACAACCAGCGCGCATCGACTGGCGCAAACGGGTGCAGGCCGTAGGAATTCAGGTAATCCATGCCGAGGTGCAGCAACAGGCCGACCCCGGCAGCGATGGCAACGCCCTTGCGCGCCGCCGGACTCACCTTCAACACCTGGCGCGCGGCCGGCCACAGCAGCCAGAGCAACGCCACCAGCAGCAGCGCTTCAGGAATGGCAAACAGCAGCGTGTGGGTGTGGCCGCGGTGTTCCAGCAGGTAGCCGAGCGGACGCGACAGAAACGGCATGAAGGCCAGGTCGATGTCGGGAAAATTGCTGGCCAGCGCGCCGGTGACCAGCAGCAGGCGATGACGCGCGCGTGCACGTTCCGGCGTCGGTTCGGTGCTCAGGCTGCGCGAGATCAGTTCGCCGGCGGCCAGGCCGATGATGGTATGGGTCAGGTTATCCACTAGCGCGCCAGCGCCAGCGTGCCGATCAAACCTTCCGGCAAATCGACAGCGGTAACGGTGCAGGTGGCCAGCGCCGGATTGTCGTCCCATTCGCCCAGGTCGATGCCGAGGCATTTGATGCGGGCTTCGTGGCCGGTCCAGGCCGTGGCGAATGCCACCGGACGTTGCTCTGGCGCGGTTGCGGTCAACGCTTGCGCTGCATCCGGCCCAAGATAATCGAGCGTGACGGCCAGTGCATCGGCTGGCAATTGCGCGTGCAGCATGTCGACGCCGACGGCGCCCGATAGATTGATGGCGGCAATCGACAGGGCGCCTTCGTGGCTGATCGACAGGCCGATGCGCTGGCCGGCGCTGTCGATCGCCCACGGCGCCTCGCCAGCAACGCCATGCAGCGTGACCGACTCGCCGGTCAGCGCCAGCAGCGCGTCGTGAATGGCCTCGCGGATGCGTACGCGCGCGGTGGGCCGGTCGCCATCGCCTTCGACACCGATGACAATGACGCCGTCCGGCGCGGCGAGTTCAGCGAAGGGCCACCAGTGGACGGCGGCCTTCATGCTGTCGCAGGCGCCGCAGGGCAGCCTTCCCATCTTGACGCTGCCGGAATGTTTTCGCCCTTCATCACCAGCGTCAGCGGGCCGAGACGGGCATTGTCGCCCACCTTCGCGCTGTACAGCACGGCGCTGCGCGGCCCCATGTAGACGCGGCTGCCGATCTCGACCGTATCGATTTTCATGACGCGGTCTTCGAACAGGTGCGTCTGCGGGCAGGCCAGCGCGTTCAGTTCGCTGTAGTCGCCAATGTGCACACAGTCGAACTCGGTGATGTCGGTGGTATCCAGATAGACCCCTTTGCCAATCTTGCAGCCCAGTAAATTGAACGCCAGCGGCAGCCAAGGCGTGCCGCGCAGGTAGCGCATGAAGTTCGGCACCGCGATGCCTTCATACAAATTCGTCACGCCTTCGGATACCCAGACGAACGGCGTCCACATTGGCTCGGCGCGCTTCCGGTAGCGCCCAAGCAACAGCCACTTCATCAGCAGCACGACGACAAAGTTGCCGACGCCGTACAGCAGGCCGGTGATGGCCAGATCCCATACCACCTGGCCCCAGCGCCCGGCGCCGGCCAGCGGCATCAGGTCGAGCACGACGGTGTAGCCGACGGCAATCACCACCGCGTGGGGCGCGGTGATACGGAAACCCTCGACCAGTGCCCGCCCCAGGCGGCGCAGCGGCGATGGGTGATAGGTCAGGTGTTCCGGATAGCCGGCCACGGTTTCGCGCGCGGGCAGGTGGATTGGCGGCGAGCCCAGCCAGGTGTCGCCGGCCTGCATTCTGCCATTGGCCGGCGCGTGCGTGTGCACCCCGACCAGCACGCCTTCGGGCAAAATGGTGCCGTCGGGAACGTAACTGCCATTGCCGACAAAACTGCGGTTCGAGACCACGGTGGGCTGCATCGTCATCCAGCCGCCATCGATCTGTTCGTCGCCCAGCATGACGGCGTCGGCAATGAACGTTTCGTCGCCCAGCGTCAACATGTCCGGCACCACGCCCAGCGCGGTGGAAATTTCTGCATCCTTGCCAACTTTTGCCCCCAGCAGCCGGTACCAGAACGGCGCGTACACGGTTGCGTAAATGCCGTGCAACACGTTCAGGCTGGACTCCTGAATATGACTGACGAGCCACTTCGCACAATAGGTATTGCTGTGCACCGCAGAACGACCCGGTTCCAGGCGCGGCAGTGCACCCCAGCGGATGCCGGCCGACACCAGCGCCGTCAGCACGATCAACACCGCACTGGCAGGGAAGGACAGCAGGAAATACCGCGCCAGTTGCGACGGAATATCGTTACCGGCGACAAAGGTCAGCGTGTCGGTATCGTCCAGCCAGTCGATGAGGACGAACGTCGGGAACACCGGCATGAAAAACAGCGTGGCAATCAGCACCATGCCAAACACGAAAAAGATGCCTTCGCCGGTCAGGCGCAGGCCGCTCGGCACCGGGCGCGCTGGCACATCGCCGGCGTCCCAGGCGCCGGCATCGCGTCCCGGCGAGCCCGCCCAGATGCGCCCGTCCGGTACGCGCGTGCCGTCGCCGAGCGCGCACTGGCCTTCGACGTGGCCGTATTCGCCCACCGTGACATTGCCTTCGAGGACCGCATACGAGCTGACGCACGCATTGTCGGCCAGTACCACTGCGCCCAGTATCAAGCGGCCCCGTTCGACGCGGGCATTTTCAAAATTGACGGCATTGCCGATGCTGACGTTGTTACCGATCGTGACCAGTTGCGGCGCACGCAGGGTGATCGAGCCGATGATGACATCGTTGCCCACCTTTGCGCCCAGCGCGCGCAGCCAGCCGTTGTACAACGACGAACCGGCCAGCAGATACGACGGCGCCGATTCCACCAGGCGGTCGCCCAGCCACCACCGATAGTAAGACACGCCCCACAACGGATAAGTTCCCGCTTTCAGGTTGCCGGAGATAAGTCGCTTGCCAACGATGGCCACGGCAAATTCCGCGATCGTGCTGATCAGGAAGGTCAGGATCGAGACACCGATGGCCTTGACCACCGAATCGCCCGGCGAGCCGGTCAGGAAGTGGTACGTGAAAAACGGCGCCAGCCACTGGGCCATGCGCAAGGTGACCAGCACTGGCACGGCTGCGAGCTGCGCTACGCCGCAGGTCCAGCGCTTCCAGGCCGGCGGCGGCGTCCAGTCCGGCTCGGGCGGCGCCGCAGTCACGAACGCACCCAGCACTTCGGCAATCTTGCCGATCTGCCGTTGCTGATAGATATCGCGCACGGTGACGTGGGCGAAGCGCGGGTCGGCGCGCAGCGCGCTGGCCAGACGCGCGGCAAAGAACGAGTGGCCGCCCAGGTCGCTGAAAAAATCCAGTTCGCGGCGGATGCCCTGGCCCGGAAACAAGTTACCCAGCGCAGCAAACAACGCTTCCTCGAACGGCGT
The DNA here is from genome assembly GCA_030853745.1 of Pseudomonadota bacterium. GTDB lineage: Bacteria > Pseudomonadota > Gammaproteobacteria > Burkholderiales > Burkholderiaceae_D > JALYUM01. The sequence continues at coordinate 100,441 of JALYUM010000021.1, forward strand.
TTCCGGCACATCCGATGCTGCCGCGTCGGCCGCCAGCGGCACCGATAATGGCAGCGCCTTCAATGCTTTCCTGTCGATCTTGCCAGACGTGAGGCGCGGCATGACGGTCATTGGCTCGAACCGGCCGGGCACCATGTACGGCGGCAGGCGCGACGCCAGGGCCGCGCGCAAGGTCGCGGGCGCGAGCGCCTGTTCGCTGGCAGTATTCGACGCCACCAGATACGCCACCAGGCGGTCGATGCCATCGTCCTTGCGCAGCAGTACGGCGACGGTGCCGACCCCTTCCTGTTGCGCCAGCAGCGCTTCGATTTCGCCCAGTTCAACGCGGAAACCGCGAATTTTGACCTGGTCGTCGGTGCGGCCCAGGCAATTGACCTGTCCATCTTCTTCGATGCGGGCCAGGTCGCCGGTGCGGTACAGGCGCGCATCGTGCGTGCCTGACGCCCATGGATTGACGAGGAATTTTTCTGCCGTCAGATCCGGCCGGCCCAGGTAACCGGCGGACAGGCCCGGACCGGTGATGCACAGCTCGCCTGTCTGGCCGCGCGGCAGGAGTACCAGGCCGACGGCTGGGTCGATCTCGGCGCCAATTACCAGCAGACCATAGTTTGGCAGCGGCGTGCCAATTGTGATGGGATGGCCCGGCAACAGGCTGGCCAGACTTGCCGACACCGTGGCCTCGGTCGGGCCGTAGGTGTTGAACATTTGCCGGCCAGCGCGCGAAAAGCGCTCGACCAGCGACTCCGGGCACATTTCACCGCCCAGGTTAATCAGGCGCAGGGTATCGACATCTTCGCTGAACAGGGCCAGCAGCGTCGGCACGGCATGCAGCACGGTGACGCGATTTTCCTGCAGCAGGCGCGGCAACGCTTCCGGGTCGCCGGCGCTTTCTTTCGGGCCCAGCCACAGCGTGGCGCCGACCAGGTAGGCAATCCAGATTTCTTCGAACGACATGTCGAAGGCGACCGAAAAACCCTGGTACACGGTATCGTCGGCGCGGATGTTCAAGATGGCGTTTTCGCTGCGCAGGAAATGGCAGATGCTGCGCTGGCTGATCAGGATGCCTTTTGGCTTGCCGGTCGAGCCTGACGTGTAGATGACGTAGGCCGGCAGGTCGGGCGAGACGGCGCCGCGCACCTGCAGCACTTCGTCCGCAGCGGCCGGCGCCAGCAGCGTTTCGGCGTGCCATGCAGGCGCGTGCATTCCCGCCAGGCGGGGCGCAAAGCTGGCGCTGGTCACCACGCCGATCGCGGCCGCATCGTCCATGCAGACGGCCAGGCGTTCGACCGGCGTATCTTCATCGATCGGGAGCCACGCCGCGCCAGCTTTGGCAATGGCGGCTTGCATGATCAGCAGGTCGATTCCGCGCGGCATCCACAGGCCGACCATGGCGCCAGGCTGCACGCCAGCGCCAATCAGGCGCGAGGCCGCGACGCTGGCCAGTCGGTCGAGTTCGGCATAACTGACGCGGCGCGTGCCGCTGATCAGCGCGGTCTGCGAGGGCGTGCGGCGGGCGCTGTCTTCCAGCAGATCGGCGAGAATTTCTTCGCGCAGCAATGCTGGTTGTTGAGGGCCATAAAGGATGTCGGCGTGCCGTGTTGCGAGGGAGAGATCGTTCATCGACGGCAGAGGAAATAGCTAGAGGGATATTGGACTCGATACATGGTCGATAGCGTACAACATTTTGGATGCCGGCAACGGCACGCACGGGAGATTTTGGTGCCACCGGAGTATGCTGAGAAAAAACCAACACCCACCCAGGAGACCATTGGATGACACCCACCCAGCGCTTTATCGCTGCACGCGACTTTCTGCAACAACACTGGCTTGATTACGACACGGCCTATCGCGACTACCGCGCGCCGGAACTCGATACATTCAACTGGGCGCTCGACTATTTCGACGTCCAGGCACGCGGCAACGATACGCCCGCACTGTGGGTTGTGGCCGACAATGGCAGTGAGCAAAAAGTCAGCTACGCCGCCATGGCTGCGCGGTCGGATCAGGTCGCCAATCATCTGCGCGCATTGGGCGTACGGCGCGGCGACCGCATCATGCTGATGCTGCCGAACCGCGTGGAGCTGTGGGAAACGATGCTCGCCGGGATCAAACTTGGCGCGGTGCTGGTGCCCACCACGATGCTGGTGTCGACGGCCGACCTGATCGACCGCATGGAGCGCGGCGCGGTCCGGCATGTCATTGTGCAGGCGTCCGAAACCGCCAAGTTCGACGGCGTCAGCGGCAACTACACGCGCATCGCGGTCGGCGCTGCGGTAGCGGGCTGGCACCGTTTTGAAGCATCGGCAGAGGCAGCGGCGGCGTTTGTGCCGGACGGCGTCACGCAGGCCAGCGACCCGTTGCTGCTGTATTTTACGTCCGGCACCACGGCCCGGCCCAAGCTGGTGCTGCACAGCCACGAAAGTTATCCGGTCGGCCATTTGTCGACGATGTACTGGATCGGCCTGCAGGCTGGCGACGTGCACTGGAATATCAGCTCGCCCGGCTGGGCCAAGCACGCATGGAGCTGTTTTTTCGCGCCGTTCAACGCTGGCGCCACGGTGTTTGTCTATAACTACGACCGCTTCAGCGCAGCCAGTGCGCTGGCCATGATTGCGCGCTGCGGCGTGACGTCGCTGTGCGCGCCGCCGACGGTCTGGCGCATGATGATCAAGGAAGATTTAAGCGGCTGGAAGTTGCCGCTGCGTGAATTGGTCGGCGCCGGGGAACCTTTGAACCCGGAAGTGATCGAACAGGTAGAGCGGGCCTGGGGAATCCGCATCCGCGACGGCTTCGGCCAGTCCGAAACTACTGCGCAAATTGGCAATACGCCGGGTCAGTTACTGAAACCCGGGTCGATGGGGCGGCCTCTGCCGGGCTACCGCATCGGCTTGCTGGACGTCTACGATCAACCGGCCACCGAGGGCGAAATTTGCGTGCTGCTCGCGCCCGCGCCGCAAGGCCTGATGCTGTGTTACGAGGGAGATGATGAAAAAACCGCAGATGTCATGCGCGACGGTCACTACCACACCGGCGACACGGCGCTGGTCGACGCCGACGGCTATTATTTTTATGTAGGCCGGAACGACGACGTCTTCAAATCGTCCGATTACCGTATCAGTCCGTTCGAGCTGGAAAGTGTGTTGATCGAACACGAGGATGTGCTGGAAGCGGCTATCGTGCCCAGCCCGGATGCGGTGCGCCTGTCGGTGCCGAAAGCGTTTATCACGCTGCGCGCCGGCGTGGTGCCGTCACGCGACGTGGCACGCGCGATCTTTGCGTTTGCGCGCGAGCGGCTGGCGCCCTATAAACGCATCCGCAGGATTACGTTCACGGATTTACCCAAGACTATCTCGGGCAAGATCCGCCGCGTGGAATTGCGCCGCCAGGAGGAGCGGCGGGACGACAGCAGCATGGCCGCCGAGTTTCGTGAGGAGGACTGCGGCTAGTACGCTCCGTGCCGGCATTTCAGATACACGCGTGGCGCGAGGGAACGCTGTCGATTGCGCTGTCTTTCTTGTCGGTCAGTTCTACACAAAATTGTCAGTCAGTTAATTGAATGGCCACAATTGTTTGTTTACGTTGTTTTATATGTCACGGGCATACTTTGTGCTTGTTGCATTTAATGCAACGACAATCAATCAACTTGGGAAAATATCGATGAAGCTGATGAAAAGTGTAAGAAATGCGCTTGCCGTCGCCGTGCTGTTCACGGCTGGCGTGGCAAACGCCGCGATCCTGCAATTCAATATGACCGGCGACTACACGGCGAGCTGGCAGATGGACTCCGCCACGGTGCCGGAAGAGTATTTTGCCGAGCTCGGTTCCGTTTTCTGGGATATCCCGGGAACCTTTTCCGGCGCGACCGACGGTATTGTCGATATCGCGTTTTTCAACGGCGGCTTCGGTGGTGGTATGTCCATCTACGATATTCCCAGCGACACGTATCTGCTGATTGCGGACGGTCCACAGGTCTACACCGGCACTGAAATCAATCCGCTGTTCGCGCCTGGTACCTTCGCGTTGACGGAATATGCGGGTGGTGCAGGCCGCTACGTGCTGACGGTGTCCGAGCTGGCCGAGGCCGCCGTGCCGGAACCAGCCACTGGCGCGATGCTTCTCGGCGGCCTGGCCGTCATGATGGCCGCACGCCGCCGGCCCCGCAGCCAATAAACCCGCGCGCTCCGGCGGTTTGCCTGGTGCAACCAGCCCGGAGCAATATCGGTATGATGGCAAGATCACCTGCCATCACAGACGCTCAATGCCAACCTCGCCCACGCCATCGAAACCTGCAATCTCCCCCACCTACGAAGTACGCAAGTCGCCGGTGCACGGCAACGGCGTGTTTGCACGCACGCCAATCGGCGCCGGTGAAAAGATCATCGAGTACCGGGGCGAGCGCATCGAGTGGGACGTTGCCACCCAGCGCGCCATCGATAGTGGCGGACCCGTGGGCCACACTTTCTTTTTTACGCTCGCCGATGGCCGCGTCATCGACGGCGGCCGGCGCGGCAACGACGCGCGCTGGATCAACCACGCATGCGAACCGAATTGCGAGGCCTACGAAGACAATGGCCGGGTGTATATCCATGCGCTGCACGACATCGACGCCGGTGAAGAACTCAACTATAACTACGCGCTCGTCTACGATGCGCGCCACACTGCCGCCGTGAAAAAGCAGTTCGCGTGCCGATGTGGTGCACCGAGTTGCAATGGCACCATGTTGGCGCCCAAGAAACGTGCAAGCAAGGTGGCAGCATGAGCGCCCCTGTCGTCTATCAGCCAATCGTGCACAGCCTGCTGGAAACCGACCTGTACAAATTCACGATGTGGCAGGCCCTGCTGCACCGCCATCCGAACGCGCACGGCGACTATGAATTCACTTGCCGCAATACGCCGGCGTTTCCGCTGGCTGCGTTGAAAGAGGAGGTAGAGCGCGAGCTGGACCACCTGTGTTCGCTCACGTTCGCCGACGACGAAGTGGCGTACCTGCGCGGCCTGCGCTTCATCAAGAGCGATTTTGCCGACTTCCTGACGGTATTCCGCTTCCAGCGCAAATTCATCACGGTGGGCACCGACGGCCCCCACCTGACGATCCGCGCCAGCGGTCCGGTGGTGCACGTGATGGGCTTTGAAATCTATGTGCTGTACATCGTCAACGAGCTGTATTTCCGGCGCGTGGACCAGGACGCAGCATTGACGGTGGCGCGCGCCCGGCTACAGCACAAACTGGCCCAGTTGCGCGCTTTCGCGCAGGAACCGATGCGCCGCTCGCCCTTCGAGTTCTTCGATTTTGGCGTACGGCGCCGTTTTTCGGGCGCCTGGCAGGAGGAAGTGGTCGCCACGCTGGCGCGCGAAGTGCCCGATTACTTCAAGGGCACGTCGAATGTCTGGCTGGCCAAAAAATACAATCTGGTGCCAATCGGCACGATGGCGCACGAATACATGCAGGCGTTTCAATCGTTCGGCGTGCGCCTGCGCGATTTCCAGAAAGCCGCGCTGGAGGACTGGGTGCAAGAATACCGCGGCGACCTCGGTACCGCGCTGACCGACGTCGTGGGCATGGATGCTTTCCTGGATGACTTCGACCTGTATTTCGCCAAGCTGTTCGACGGCCTGCGTCACGATTCGGGCGACCCTGTGGAGTGGGGCGAAAAAGCCTTGCGCCACTACATAAAATTGCGCATCGATGCGCACACCAAGCGCCTGGTATTTTCCGACGGCCTGACGATGGATAGCGCCATGGCCCTGTACCGCCATTTTTCCGACCGCGTGTTATGCGGCTTCGGCATCGGCACCAAGCTGACCAACGACACCCAGCACAAGGCGTTGAATATCGTCATGAAAATGGTGACCTGCAACGGCCAGCCGGTGGCAAAATTGTCCGATTCACCCGGCAAAACGATGTGCCACGACGAGACCTTCCTGGCCTACCTGCGCCAGGTATTTCACCGGCCTCCCGAGACGCTGACGGTGCCGATCAACGGTCAGCGATGACCGGTTGCTCCAGCACATAATCGCGAGTCTGCAGCGCAGGTTCGGCGCCGCCGAACACCCGCAGGCCGGCCCCGTCGCCGGTCTCCGCGATCATTGCTCCCAGCGGCCCCAGCACCTTGCACCATTCCTCCTCGGTGCAGGTGGGCAGGTACACATTCAATACGCGCGGATCTTAGTAGCGGAACGCCAGGATCTTGCCATCCCACTCCACCCGCAAGGTGAAAACAAACACCATGCCCGTTCAGCCGCAAGTCCATCGCAACCTCTCTTTTTGTCGACCAATAAATATTGCTATTTATAAATAATTACTTTTCGGTAAATTTTACAGAACTGTTGCACGCGTACCAAGAAAATTAAACAAGTTGCTGTTTACATTGTAAAAACGATTACGGGTACGGTTCCTGCGTAGTGTGCATATTGCAATATGACCGAGATGATATCGACTAACCACCTGGATAGGAATACTGCCATGACGCTGATGAAAAGTTTGAGAAATGCCGCGCTTGCCGTGATGTTGTTGTCGGCCGGAGTCGCCAACGCTGCCTTGTACCAATTCACGCTGACCGGCGGCTACACCGCCAGTTTTCAACTCGATTCCAATCCTAGCCCCGACTTTGTCAGTCCGGGTGAAGACTTCATCCTCTGGGATATCGAGGGAAATTTCCCTGGTTCTTTCTTTGATTTTGCCGATCTGACGTTCTACAGCGCTGCCATCGGCGGTGGCATGGAAATTCTCGACTATTTCGGCGATACGGTGTTGCTCTCGACCGACGGTCCGCAGATATACACGGGTAGCGAAGACAATCCGTTCTTCACGCCGGGCACCTTTTTCCTGACCGAATTCGATGGAACCGGCAAGTACACACTGATCGTTTCGGCAGTGGGCGGCACCACCCCGGGCGATGTACCTGAACCAGCGACCGGCATCTTGCTGGTTGCCGGTTTCGGCGCGATGGTTGCTTTCCGCAAGCGCAAGGTAACGTCACGCAAAGACATGGCGCTCGCAGCCTAAGCGCAACCAGTCTTGTGGGCAAAGACGCGTGCCGGAGTTTTCTCCGCACGCGTTTATTTTTTTGCCGCCCGTTTGCGTGGCGCAGCGCCGCTCAAGCGCTGCTGCAACATCGCCAGCACAGCGGCTTCCTCGGGCGACAACGCGTGCAAATCCTCGACCAGCGCTTTTGCCGAGGTGGCGCGCAATGCCTCCAGCACATTGCCCTCTAAATATGCTTCGAGTACGGCCGGATGCACATAGCATTTCCGGCAGATCGATGGCGTGTTGCCCAGTCGCTCAGCTACCGATTCAATGGCGCGGACAATGTTTTTCTTCGCCTGGGTTTCGGAATCGAACTTTTCAAATTCCTGTAATGCGAGCGCGGCCAGTACGGTGCCCGACCAGGTTCGGAAATCCTTGGCGGTGTAATCTTCGCCGGTGATGGCGCGCAGGTAATCGTTGACGTCGGCCGAGTCGATGCTGTGGCGTTCGCCGTCGGCATCGAGATACTGGAACAGTTCCTGGCCCGGCAGCTCGCGCGTGCGCGCGATGATTTTTGCCAGCCGGCGGTCGTGCAACTGAATATCGTGAAACACGCCGCTTTTGCCGCGAAACCGGAACGCGATGTCGCTGCCGTCGACTTTTACGTGGCGGTTGTGCAGCGTGGTCAGGCCAAACGATTTATTTGTGCGCGCATATTCCTCGTTCCCGATGCGCATCATGGTCGCTTCCAGCAACGTGACGATCGTCGCCAGCACTTTTTCGCGCGGCAATCCCGGCAGCTTCAACGCGCGGTCGACTTCGCGGCGGATGGCGGGCAGGGAATGTCCGAAGTTGAGCATGCGCTCGTACTTGACATCGTCGCGCACCGTGCGCCACTTGGCATGGTAGCGATACTGCTTGCGGCCTTTTGCGTCGCGCCCGGTGGCTTGCAGGTGACCGTTCGCCTGCGGGCAAATCCAGACATCTTGCCAGGCCGGCGGAATGACCAGCGCCTTGATGCGCGCCAGTGTGTCGGCGTCTTTCACCGCAACGCCGGACGCATCGAAAAATTTGGCGCCATCGCGCCGGATGCCGGGTTTGTTGTCGTTCACATAGCGGAGACCGGCGGCCTTGGCGGCGGCCGGCGGATCGGCGTTGGGAATGGGGTGGGCTGCTTCAAATGGTTCGGTATGCACGCGTAAAATCTCCTCGGATGCAGGCAATCCTACGCCGTTCGCATGGCCGCACCGTTCGGCGCCTAACCGACCGCAGCAGTCAGTCGTAGCGTGCTGCGGTCAGATCAGTCAGCGGTAGCGCGCTTCGATCAGGTCGACTTCCCGGATCAGCTTGCGGCCGGTTTCGTCCGAAATGCTGCGGTCCTTGACCAGTGCAGTGAGTGCGTCGCGCTCGGCCTGCAGCGCGGCCAGGCGCAGCTTTTGTTCGGCGGCCTCGGCCACGCGTATCTTGCCCGGGTCGCTGCTGTTGGCGGCGCCGCCGTCAAGCCGGTGGCGATAATTTGCCTGAATGTGCGCCAGCGCATTGGCGTGGATATCGGCGTACTGGTGGTCGTGGTCGCGTTTGTTGTCGAATTTGTTGAGCATTTCCATCGCGGCCTCTGCGGCGGCGCGGCGGCCATGGTCTTCTTCGGCATCGAGTGGATTGTCGTCGGGCAGTTGCAGGCCACGCAGCAAACGCGGCAATGCGAGGCTGGCCAGGACCAGCGATACCACGATGACCGCCGTCGCCATGAAAATGGCCAGGTCGCGTCCGGGAAACGGTGCGCCGGATGCCACCACGAATGGCAGCGTCAGGATGCCGGCCATGGTGATGCCGCCGCGCACGCCCGCGAGCGACGTGGCCAGCACCAGCCGGAAGCGCGGTTTGGTGGTTTCTGCCTGGCCCAGTGCACGCGATTTGAACAGCGAAATACTGAGCGACAACCAGACCCAGACGAAGCGCAGCAAAATCAGTCCGAAGCTGATCCCCAGCGCATGCGCCACCAGCCAGTACGGATGGATGCCCGTGGGCGAGCCGGGTTCGCCGATGGCGCCCTTGACGATGTCGGGCAACTGCTCGCCGAGCAGCACGAACATGACGCCGTTCAACGTGAACTGCACCGTGTCCCAGACTGCAGTCCGCTGCACCCGGGTGCTGGCCTGCGCATTGCCTCTCAGTTCGACATAGCTCATCGTGATGCCGGCCGCGACCGCGGCAAGAATGCCGGAGGCGCCGATGGTTTCGGCCACCAGATAAGCGCCAAACGGCGTGAGCAGGTTGATCAGAATCGGCGAGCTGGTTTCTTCGCCGAAGCGACGTATCAGGAAGCGCTGGACTGCTGCGATGGCTGCGGTGACGGCGGCGCCGCTTGCGATGCCGGCCAGCGCTACCCAGACGAATGTGAGTGAGGCCGTGGCCAGCGAAAACTGGCCGGTCACTGCCGCGGCCACGGCAAAGCGGAAGCACACCAGGCCGGTGGCATCGTTGAGCAGCGACTCGCCTTCGAGGATGTGCATCAGCCGGCGGGGCACGGGCACGCGCTTGGTGATCGACGACAGCGCCACCGGGTCGGTAGGCGCGACGATGGCAGCCAGGGCAAACGAGACCGGCAGCGGCAGCATCGGCAGCAGCCAGTGAATCAGGAAGCCGGCGCCGACGACAGTAAACAGGACCAGGCCGAATGCCAGTTCCAGGATGACGGCCTTGTCGCGGAACAGGCCTTCCTTGGGAATGCGCCAGCCGTCGAGAAACAGCAGCGGCGGCAGGAACAGCAGGAAGAACATGTCGGGTTCCAGACTGACGCCATGCTTCAATACGCCGGCGATGACGGCGCCCAGCGCAATTTGCGCCAGTGGCAGCGGCAGCGCGAACGGAAGGATGCGGACAAGATATCCACTGGCAACGACTGCCAGCAACATGGCGAGTACTAATTCAAGCGACGCCATGCGGGTCTCCAGGCTAAACGACCATCATAAACGATCGGGCCGTCAACCCTGCGTCGCGTTGACCCTGGCCAGTACGTCCGCCAGCTGCGTGGTGCTGACCGGCTTCACGAGATATTGGTCGAAACCGGCGGCAGTGGCGAGGTCGCGGTCTTGCTGGCGTCCGTAGCCGGTCATCGCCACCAGCATGGCGCGCGCGGTGTCCGGCAGCACGCGCAGGCGGCGCGCCAGTTCATTGCCGTCGAAGTCGGGCAGGCCGATGTCGAGCAGGCACGCATCCGGCTTGAACACGGCGGCCAGCGCCAGCGCGTCGGCGGCGCAATAGGCGATTTCCACGGTGTGCCCGGCCGCGCGCAGGAACAGCTGCAGCGTGTGGACAGCGTCGACATTGTCGTCGACGACGAGGATGCGCAGCGGCGCCAGGCCGGCGGTGGCGACATGGCGTGTGCCGAATTCGCGTCCGCCCGCTACCTGCGGGTTTCCCGCATCGTGTGCAAAACGCGGCAGCCGCACCGAGAAGGTGCTGCCGCGGCCGAGGCCTTCGCTGGCGGCACTGACCGCGCCGCCATGCAGTTCCACCAGGCTCCTGGCCAGCGCCAGGCCGAGGCCCAGGCCTCCCTGCGACCGATCCGGCGTACGCTCGGCCTGCGTGAACAGGTCGAACACGCGCTGGACCAAACCCGGCTCCATGCCGATGCCATCGTCGCTGATGGTCAGCAAAAAGCCGTCTGGTTCACGCGCCAGCCGCAGGTTGATGCGGCCACCTTCCGGCGTGTACTTGGTGGCGTTGCCGAGCAGGTTGGCGACAACCTGCACCAGGCGCTTGGCGTCGCCCGACACCAGCGCCGGTTCGGGCGGTATGTCGATCACGATGCGGTGGCGCCGGGCCGTGATCAAGGGCCGGATCTGTTCGGTGGCGTCGTCGATGACGGTACGCAGATCGAGCACCTGGGACGACAGCGCCACCAGCCCGCGCGTGACGCGCGAGACATCCAGCAGGTCGTCCACGAGACTGGTCATGTGATCGACCTGGCGCGCGATGATGGCGCAGGTCTGGCTGATCTGGGCGTTATCGGAATGCAGCAGCTTGAGGAGGTGGGCGCCGGTGCTGATGGGGGCGAGCGGGTTGCGCAATTCGTGGGCCAGCATGGCCAGGAATTCATCCTTGCGCTGGTCGGCTGCGCGCAGTTCGCGCTCGGCCAGGCTGCGTGCGGCTTCCTTTTTTTGCAGCGCGGCGGCCATTTCGTCGAGCGCCTGCGCCAGGCTGCCAAGCTCCTCGTGGCCGTAGGCGATGCCGGAGCGCGCCTCCAGTTTGCCGGCCGCGATACTGGCGGCAGTGGACATCAGCTTGCGGACGCGCCGCACGATCAGCACATCGCCCACCAGCCAGGCGGCCAGCAGCGCCAGCATGGTGGTGGCGGCCAGGCCGAGCAGGCTGGTGAGCTGGTCGTGGCGGGCCGCGGCGAGAATGTCGGCCAGCGGAATGCCGATGGTAATGGTGTAGTCGGACAGCGAAGGCGTGCCGACACGTGCAAAGGCATGCAGGCGCTCGATGCCATCGTCGCCAGTGATGCGCAGTGCACGGCCGTCCGGACGGCGCGCTGCATCCAGCAGAGGACCGGTGAGCCTGGTGCCGAACCAGCGCTCGGGATCCGGCCGGCGTGCAATGATGGTGCCGCGCGCATCGGCCGTGGCCAGGATCGACCCGGTTGGCAGCGTGATGTCGTTGATGAACGTATCGAGACCGGCCAGGTCCATGGCAGCAAATACCACTGCCACCACATGGCCGGTGCGGTCGATGACCGGGTAGGTCAGATTGATCGTGTGCTTCTTGATCACGCGCCCGAAAACATAATCGCCGGCGATGAAGCGGCGCTCGAGGATGGCGCGCTTGAAATGGCTGCGGTCGCCCAGATTGACCGGATGGAGCATCGGCACGGCGCTGCAGGTGACATCGCCATTCAGCTGGATCAGTCCGAAATTGACGAAGCCTTCATTGCGGTCCATGACATCGGCCAGCAGCCGGCCGCATTTTTCCGGCGTCTCCAGCAGATCCGGCACGCTGGCCAGGTCGACCAGGATCTGGCGTGCGCCGTTGATCGATTGCGCTTCGTTGGCAGCGGCCAGGCCGGTCAGGCGGGTCAGGTTCTGCTCCGACTGGTAGATGGCATGTTCGCGTTCGCGTATGCCGGACAGCACGGTCATGATTGCGATCGGCGTGATGGCCAGGGCGACCAGCAGCATGAGGCGGCTGCGCAGGCCGTTCCAGCGACCGCGCAATGGTTCATTCACGGGTTTGTCCAGGTCAGATGGTTTCATTTGGTTTCCTGATTGTACTAAATTAACGTGCGCGAGGAAACCGCACAAATGCTTCACGTACCAATTAACCGTCACGGTAAGATAGCACTGCGATCAAGGAGGTTCGATGAAAATAGTCTGCGTGGGCGGCGGCCCGGCCGGCCTGTATGCCGCGCTGCTGCTGCAGCAAAGCGGCCACGCCGTCACCGTGGTGGAGCGCCATGGCGCGGTGGATGCTGCCGGCTGGGGCGTGGTGTTTTCGGACCAGACCCTGACCCGCCTGGCCGACGCCGACGCGGTATCTTCCGCCGCCATTCTGGCCGCCTTCACTCACTGGGACGCCATCGATGTGCACTTCAAGGGGCACGTGGTGCGCTCAGGCGGCCATGGCTTTTGCGGCATCGGGCGCCAGCATCTGCTGCAGATTTTGCAGCAGCGCGCCCGCGACGTCGGCGTGCAGCTGGTGTATGACGCCGACGTGGCAGACGACCAGGCCGTGGCGGCGCAGTACGATGCTGACATGGTCATCGCCGCCGACGGCGTCAATAGCCGCATCCGCGCGCGTTACGCCGCCACCTTTGTGCCAACGCTCGACGAGCGTGCGTGCCGCTTCCTCTGGCTGGGCACGACGCGCCCGTTCGACGCCTTCACCTTTCTGTTCGAAGAGACGGCACATGGCTGGTTCCAGGCGCACGCTTACCAGTACGACGGCGCCACGTCGACATTCATTGTCGAAGTGCCCGAGGCGACGTGGCTGGCCAGTGGGCTCGACTGCATGGCGCCTGACGCCACCATCGCCTTCTGCGAACATCTGTTTGCACGCCACCTGCACGGCCATCGGCTGTTGTACCGGGGCGCGCTGGCATGGTCGCGGTTTGCGCGCGTGACCTGCCGCCGCTGGATCCATTGGGTGCATGGGCAACACGCCGGCGCGCGCGCGGTACCGGTGGTCCTGATCGGCGATGCTGCCCACAGCGCGCATTTTTCAATCGGCTCGGGCACGAAGCTGGCGCTGGAAGACGCCATCGCACTGGACGGGGTTTTGCAGGGCACGACCGACCTGGCCGCGGCGCTCGATGCGTGGCAGGGCGCACGCGCCGTCGAAGTGGCGCGCCTGCAAAACGCGGCGAGAAATTCGATGGAATGGTTTGAAAATGTCGGCCGGTACAGCGCGATGGAGGCAGGCCAGTTTGCCTATTCACTGCTCACGCGCAGCCAGCGCCTGTCGCATGAAAACCTGCGCCTGCGCGATCCGTCCTATGTGGCCGGATACGAAGCGTGGCTGGCCGCACGGGCGTTCGACGCAGCGGGCCTCCCGTTGCCGGCAGGCGCCGTGCCGCCGATGTTCCTCCCGCTGCGCGTGCGCGGCGCGCTGCTGAAAAACCGCATCGTGGTCTCGCCGATGGCGCAATATTCGGCCGTCGAAGGCGTCGTCGGCGACTATCATCTGATGCACCTCGGCGCGCGCGCGCTGGGCGGCGCCGCGCTGGTGATGGCCGAGATGACGTGCATCGCCGCCGATTCCCGCATCACGCCCGGGTGTCCCGGTTTGTACACGCCAGAACACACCATCGCCTGGCGGCGCATCGTCTCTTTCGTGCATGCGTCGAGCGATGCCCTGATCGGCGTGCAGCTGGGTCACGCCGGCCCGAAAGGCTCTACGCGGCGCGGCTGGGAAGGCGTCGACCAGCCGCTGGCCAGTGGCAACTGGCCATTGGTGGCCGCGTCGCCGCAGCAATACCTGGCTGGCGTGTCGCAGACTGCGCGCGCCGCCAGCCAGGCCGATCTGGCGCACATATTGCAGGATTTCGTCCGCGCCACGCACGCGGCGCATGCTGCCGGTTTCGACTGGCTGGAACTGCATTGCGCGCACGGTTACCTGCTGTCGACTTTCATCTCGCCGCTGACCAACCAGCGCACCGACGCTTACGGCGGCACGCTGGCGCAGCGCTGCCGCTATCCGCTGGAAGTATTTGCAGCCGTGCGTGCGGCCTGGCCGGCGGACAAACCGATCAGTGTGCGCGTGTCGGCGCACGACTGGGTCGACGGCGGGATCACGCCTGCCGAGGCGGTGCAGGTGGCGCTGCTGTTCAAGGCGGCCGGTGCCGACATGATCGACTGCTCGTCGGGGCAGGTCAGCAAACTTGAGCTGCCGGTGTACGGGCGCATGTACCAGACGCCGTTTTCCGACCGCATCCGTAACGAAGCGGGCATCGCGACCATTGCAGTAGGCGCCATCGAAGACGCCGACCAGGCCAACAGCATCATCGCGGCCGGCCGCGCCGATCTGTGCGCGGTGGCGCGCCCGCACCTGGCCAATCCGGCATGGACGCTGACCGAAGCGGCCCGCATCGGCTATCACGCACAACCGTGGCCGGTGCAGTACTTGCCGGCCAAGCAGCAACTCGAGCGCAAGTTCGCGCGCATATCCTGAAAGAGTGGCAATGACGCACACGACACAGCATGTCGATTTTATTCTTCAGGCAGGCGTGGCAACGCTAACCCTGACCCGTCCCGCGCGCAAGAATGCGCTCACCTTCGACGTCTACGCTGCGTTGCGCGACTTGTTCCGGGCACTGGCGTCCGACCGCGATGTCAAGGTGGTGGTGCTCACCGGCGCTGCCGGAAATTTTTGTTCCGGTGGCGACGTCCACGACATCATCGGACCATTGACCCGGCTGGATATGCCCGGCCTGCTGGCGTTTACCACGATGACCGGCGACGTGGTGAAAGCCATGCGCGCGTGTCCGCAGCCGGTTATCGCGGCCATCGACGGTGTGTGCGCCGGTGCTGGCGCGATGCTGGCGTTGGCATCCGACCTGCGCTACGCGACCGCGCGCAGCACCACTGCGTTTCTGTTGCGCGCGTCGGTCTGGCCGGTTGCGACATGGGCGCATGTGCGCTGCTGCCGCGCGTGATCGGGCAGGGCCGCGCGGCCGAATTGCTGTACACGGGCCGCAGCATGGATGGCGTGGAAGCGGAGCGCTGGGGTTTTGTAAATCGCCTGTGCGCACCGGAGACACTGCTGGAAGAGGCGCACGCAATGGCCGCCACGCTGGCCGCCGGACCGACGTTTGCGCACGCCATGACCAAGAAAATGCTGCACCAGGAATGGGATATGGGCATCGATCAGGCCATCGATGCCGAAGCGCAGGCGCAGGCCATCTGCATGGCCACCGGCGATTTTCGGCGGGCGTATGACGCCTTTGCTGCGCGCACGCGGCCGCAATTCGAGGGCGACTGATGCAGGAATATCTACGCCATCTTGACTGGCCTTTTTTTGACGCCCACCACATCGCGCTGGCCAGTGCGGTCGACGCCTGGGCTGCCAGTGAACTGCGCGACGATCACGGCGCGGATGTCGACAGCACATGCCGGGCGCTGGTCGCGCAACTGGGTGCGGCCGGCTGGCTGCACCACGCTGTGGGCGTTATCGATACAAGCACAGTCGACCCATGCACCATCGATACCGGGGCCATCGACACGCGGACCATCGACACGCAGGCCATCGACACCCGTGCTATCTGCATCATCCGTGAAACGCTGGCGCGCCATGCCGGCCTGGCCGATTTTGCGTTTGCGATGCAGGGTCTGGGCAGTGGCGCCATCGGCTTGTTTGGCAGTGCCGCGCAACGGGTGGCGTACCTGCCGGCGGTCGCGCAAGGAACCAGCATCGCGGCGTTTGCGTTGTCCGAACCTGCGGCCGGGTCCGACGTGGCGGCGCTGCAGTGCGCGGCGGTGCTGGACGGCGACGAGTATGTGCTCGATGGCGAAAAAACCTGGATCTCGAACGGCGGTATCGCCGACTTTTATGTGGTGTTTGCGCGCACCGGCGAGGCGCCCGGCAGCCGCGGCATCTCGGCGTTTATCGTCGACGCCGATGCGCCGGGTCTGGTCATCGCGGAGCGCATTGTCCTGATGGCGCCGCACCCGATGGCGCGGCTGCGCTTCGATGCCTGCCGGATTCCCGCCAGCGCGCGCATCGGCGCCGCCGGCCAGGGTTTTAAAATTGCGATGGCCACGCTTGACGTTTTTCGCACCTCGGTGGCGGCCGCCGCGCTGGGCTTTGCGCGACGTGCTTTCGACGCTGCCGTACAGCACGCGCTGGCACTTAAAATGTTCGGCCAGCAGCTGGCCGATTTCCAGTTGACGCAGGCCGCGCTGGCGCAGATGGCAACCGGGATCGATGCCAGCGCGCTGCTCACGTACCGGGCGGCGTGGCAGCGCGACGTGCGCGGCGGCGGCAATACGCGCGCGGCGGCCATGGCCAAGCTGCACGCGACCGAAACCGCGCAGCAGGTGATCGACGCCACGCTGCAGTTGTTTGGCGGGCAGGGCGTCGTCAGCGGCGCGGTGCCGGAGCGGTTGTATCGCGAAATCCGCGCATTGCGTATTTATGAAGGCGCCAGTGAAGTCCAGCAACTGATCATCGCGCGTGACGTACTGGCCCACGCGCGCGCATGACAACCGACCGAGAGAGCACCATGGAATTTCTGCACCCACCCGGCTGGCCGCGCGCCAGGGGCTATTCGAACGGTGTGGCGGCGCGCGGGCGCACGCTGCATATCAGCGGCATGTTTGGCTGGGACGCCGACGGGCAGTTCGCCAGTGCCGATTTCGTCGCACAATCGGCGCAGGCGCTGCGCAATATTGTCGCCGTGCTGGCCGAGGGTGGCGCGACGCCCGGGCACATCGTGCGCATGACCTGGTATGTCGTCGACCGCGCAGAATATCTGGGTGCGTCGCGGGCATTGGGACTGGCGTATCGGGAAGTGATCGGGCATCACTACCCTGCGATGACGGCCGTGCAGGTGGCGGGCCTGATGGACGAACGGGCGCGGGTGGAAATTGAAGTAACGGCGATGGTGGACGACTGAACGCCGGCTTTCGGCGCTTTCTGTTACCTTCTCGCTAATAGAAACTCACGAAAGCACGCGATGGAACAAGCACTGATTTACGTCTTCGACGATTTCGACATGGCCCAGAAAGCCCGCGCCGAACTGGTCCAGTACGGCTTCAGCAATGACGCGGTCGAACTGCGCATCAGCGACGACGAAGCCGGCCCGGTCCAGGGCAATTTCACGGTGGGCGACGCCTGCCACGCGACGCCTGGCACCGATTACGCGTCCACGTTCGGCACAGTTGCCCACCGCGGCAACTGCATGCTGATGATCGCACCGGTATCACCCACCCAATCACATTACGCCATCGCGCTGATGGCGCGCTACGGCGTCACCGACCCCGGCGCCCCCAAAACCTGACCCGGGGTCAGGTCTGCCATTCCGACACGGCCTCTGCTGTAGCGACCGTTGTGGCGCCCATCAAGGCTGACCTTGTGTACGTTTGTTCGGCACACCGCGGTTAGTTTTTGTTAGAACCCGGGGTCAGGTGCCCCAGAATATGTGCGACCGTTGCCGCGCCAACGCCTGGGATACTGGTAATGCGCTCGGCATCACGCTTCAGATCCGGATGCCGGTCGATGTGATTGTCAATTTCCTTCTCAAGCTTGTTGATCTCGCCATTGAGCCAGTCGATGTGCGCTTGCACGTTGGAAGCAATCTCGTTCATACCAGAGACTGTGTGGGCTTCGAACCTGTTCGATTCGTGCTGACGGATGTCTATCAATGCTTGAACACGCAGCGTCCAGCCTTTCAACTGCCGTTGTTCCAAGGGCTCTGGCGTCCATAACGCCGGAGCCATGGCCAGGCAGTAACGCGCAATCAAGCCAGCGTCGATTTCACCGTTCTTGTTGTGGATATTTTCGCCATGTTCAAAGCGCTTGATGCAGGCCGGATTGACGACACTGACTTTTAAACCAGCAGCATGCAGCGTTATCGCTACAGCTTCGTGGTACAAGCCTGTCGCCTCCACGCACACATGCAGCGCGGCGACTGATGCTTTTGACTTCGCGACCCATTCCAGCAAAGCGTGGTGGCCAGCTGGCGTGTTCGGAACTACTTTTGATTTTACTTTTCCGTTGAGCAGCAATGCAACATTAAGCTTGGATTTGCTGACATCGATACCAAGCACTTCGCCATTCTTGTTCATTTTTGACCTTCCTCGTATGCGGGCTTACGCACGGTGCGACGGCCCAACATACCGTTCGGACTTGCAAAATGGAAACGGGCGGGGGCACCTATCTGACCCATGTGCCCAATGGCACGCAGTCTGAACAACGTCACCCCGACCAGCCGCATCACCTGCATTATCCGTCGATGAGTTGGTATCTTCAAGATACGAAGTCTGCCATACCGACACGGCCTCGGCTGTAGTGACTGTTGTGGCGCCCACTACGGTTGGCCTCGTGTACGTTTGGCAGACCTGACCCCGGGTTAGGTTGTTTTAACCAAGCTGGCGGCTGTGGAAGCGCAGGTGGTCGGCAATGAACGTCGAGATGAAGTAGTAGCCGTGGTCGTAGCCGGTGTGGCGGCGCAGTTCAAGTGGCTGGCCGGCGCGCTCGCAGGCGGCAGCGAATACGTCGGGATACAGCTGCTCGGCCAGGAATTTGTCCGCCTCGCCCTGATCGATCAGTATCCCTTGCGGAAATGGTTGCTGGAGCGACCCCATCAGCGCGCTGGCGTCGTAGTCGCGCCAGCGGTTCTGGTCGGGTCCGAGGTAACCGGTGAACGCTTTTTTGCCCCACGGGCTGTGCATCGGCGCGGCGATCGGGGCCAGCGCGGAGACTGAGCGAAACAGGCTCGGGTTGCGCAGCGCCAGCACCAGCGCGCCGTGGCCGCCCATCGAGTGGCCAAAGATGCCGCAGCGGGCCGGGTCGGCGGGCAGCAGGCCCAGTACCAGTTCGCGCAACTCCAGAATGTAGCTATACATGCGGTAATGGTCTGCCCATGGCGATTCGGTCGCGTCGACATAAAAGCCGGCACCGGTGCCAAAATCCCAGTTGTCGTCTTCACCAGGTACGTTCGCACCGCGCGGGCTGGTGTCGGGGGCGACCAGGATGATGTTTTCTTCGGCCGCAAACCGCTGGGCGCCGGCCTTGGTCATGAAGGTTTCTTCAGTACACGTCAGGCCGGCCAGGAAAAAGACTACCGGCAAGGTGACACCGGTTTTTACCGGTGGCACGAAGACCGAAAAACGCATCGGCAAACCAATGGCGCGCGAATCGTGGCGGTAAAAACGCTGGCTGCCGCCAAAGCAGCGGTGTTCGTTAAGTAATTCAGGCATGGATGCGCTCGTATTCAATGTTGTCAGCGCATTATCGCCCTGGGCTGGCAAGCCTGTCTACGCATCAGCCGCCGCCGATGCCGCGCATTACACGTCCGCTGCCGCCGCACTCCGGGCATTCACTGCCGTCGGCCAGCTTGCCGCTGCCGGAGCAGCCATCGCAGATATCTTCGGCCGCGCCAGGTGTGCCGGGTTTGGCTTCGTCGCCTGGGTTCAGTTCAGGGTCTGGTGCATTCATCATGTCGTTCTCGTCGTGCTGTTGGAAGGAAAACCATCATATGTCAGGCGCGCGCCCCATGGCGCGCCGCATGCGGTACATTAGTCCGCATCACGCCGCCCCCACGTTTTCCGGCCTCGGGCAAACGCCTGCCATTGACTTGATGCATACTGCGTGCACGGGCCAGGCCCGCACAGCATGTATTCATACCAGTTTTCACTTGAAGGAACTGCAATGATCGAACCTCATCTGAACGCACGGGCCGGCGTGTTGCATAGCCAGCCTGAAGCACGCCACGACGAAGCCCAGCGCACCATTGTCGAGCGCGGCATTTCAATGCAACAGTCAAGCAACACCATGAGCGCCGTCGAGTTTCTCAAAGCACGCGACGTCGATCCACAGGTCATCGCCCGCGTCTTGCTGGAACCCGAACGCCGGCGCGGTCACGACGATTAAGTTTCGTTGCTTTACAGCGTAGTAATGTCGTATGAAAAAATCATCTTTCGATGAACTTTCGCGGTGTTGAGTAGTCGTCTTATGCACAGAAATGTTGTTGTGAACGTCACAAAATAAATTCTTTCTGTACAGCTTGTGCATGCACAACTCCTTGATTTTAAAGGATTCGTGAATTGCCTGTAGAACGGGCATCCTGTTGAAACCCGCCTGCGGCCAGCGTTTCGGCCTGTCAAGGGTGGCATTGTCCACATAGTTATCCACACCGTCTGTGGATATTTGAAAAAATTCTTTAAATTCAAATGCTTAGCGTGGCCACAAGCGCGTTCAGTGCGCCGCGGATGGCACCGCTCACATTGCGCGCAAGAGGTACTGCACCGCGCCACGACAAAATAAGCTTGCGGTGATCAACTGGATAAATGTACAGTTGTTACTGTTCATTGTCCAAAGCCTGCCATGTCCGAAGTGTTGCTTGACCCCGTCGTTGCCGAGGATCCTTTTGCCGGCCTGAATGCGCAGCAGCGTGCTGCCGTCGAGCACGACATCGCGCTGGCGCCAGCCGCAGTACGTCCGTTGCTGGTCATTGCCGGCGCCGGTTCCGGTAAAACAAATACCCTTGCGCATCGCGTTGCACGTCTGATCATGGCCGGCGCCGACCCGCAACGCATCTTGCTGCTGACATTTTCGCGTCGGGCCGCCAATGAGATGACGCAGCGCGCCGGCAATGTACTGCAGCGCATCCTCGGGCGTCCGGGTGCATACGGTCAGGCGCAGACCACCACTTTGCCATGGGCCGGAACGTTTCACAGCATCGGCGCGCGCTTGCTGCGCGAGTATGCCGGCCGCATCGGCCTTGACGATTCCTTCACCATCCACGACCGCGGCGATTCGGAAAACCTGATCGGCATGGTGCGCCACGATATCGGCCTGACCGGCACCGAAAAACGGTTTCCGCTAAAGGGCACATGCCTGGCGATTTATTCGCGCGTGGTCAACAGCCGGCAGCCGCTCGACCTGGTGTTGCAAAGCACATTTCCCTGGTGCAGTGAGTGGGAAGCGCCACTGAAAACACTGTTTGGCGCGTATGTCGATGCCAAACAGGAACAGAACGTGCTCGATTACGACGACTTGCTGCTGTTCTGGTCCGAGATGGCGTCCGACCCCGAGCTGGGGACCGAGATTGGCGGCCTGTTCGACCATGTGCTGGTTGATGAATATCAGGACACGAATAAACTGCAGGCCGCCATTATTACCGGCATGAAGCCGGATGGGCAGGGCGTCATGGTAGTCGGCGACGATGCCCAGTCGATTTATTCGTTCCGCGGCGCCACCGTGCGCAATATCCTCGATTTTCCCCAGCAGTTTTCGCAGCCTGCGTGCCAGATCACGCTGGACCGCAACTACCGCTCGACGCAGCCGATCCTCGACGCATCGAACGCCGTCATTGCCGCCGCGCTGGAGCGCCATGCCAAAACCTTGTGGACCGACAAGGTTTCCAACGCATTACCGCAATTGGTTTTGATACCTGACGAAGCCGAGCAGGCGCGCTGGGTGTGCAACCGCGTCCTCGAGCACCGTGAAGCCGGGATGACGCTGAAGTCGCAAGCCGTGCTGTTTCGTGCGGCCAGCCATAGCGCTGCGCTGGAACTCGAACTGATGCGCCGGAATATCCCGTTCGTCAAATTCGGCGGCCTGAAATTTCTCGAGGCGTCGCATATCAAGGATGTACTGGCTGTGCTGCGTTTTGCCCAGAACCCGGCCGGGCGGCTGGCTGGTTTTCGCGTGGCGCAACTGATTCCCGGCATTGGGCCGGCCACGGCTGCGCGCTTGCTGGACGCGGTCGGACAAAGTGCTGAGCCACAGCTGGCGCTGGAAGCGTTTGCGGCACCGACCAAAAGCAGCGCCGACTGGCAAGCGTTCGTGGTGCTCTACCGCGCCTTGCGCGCGCCGGGCTTGCGCTGGCCGGCCGATATCGAACTGGTCAAACACTGGTACTTGCCGCATCTGGAACGCATGCATGACGACGCGCAGGTGCGCACGGCGGACATCGAGCAACTGGTGCAACTGGCTGGCGACCATGGTTCCCGCGAAACGTTCCTCGCTGAAATCACGCTCGATCCTCCCGACGCCACCAGTGACCGTGCCGGGCCGCCATTGCTCGATGAAGACTATCTGATCCTGTCGACCATCCACTCGTCAAAAGGGCAGGAGTGGAAGTCGGTGCATGTGCTCAATGTTGTCGATGGTTGCATCCCGTCCGATATGGCCACGGGGAATGCCGAAGACATCGAAGAAGAGCGGCGCCTGTTGTATGTCGCCATGACGCGTGCCAAGGAACATTTGCACCTGGTGGTGCCGAACCGTTTTTTCATCAAGCAGCAGGCGCAGATGGGCGACCGCCACGTGTACGCAGCCCGCACGCGCTTTGTCAGCCCGGCAATGCTGAAACATTTCGAGGAATGCGTCTGGGTGAATGCCGACACCGCGCACAGCCGCAAGCCGATGCCCGATAGCGTCCGAATGTTGGTGCGCGACCGGGCCAGACAGGCATGGAAGTAGATCGCACAAAAATAGCCGCTTTTACGGACTTATCCCCGGATTAAATATTTGTAGGAATTTTCCTAGTCAACATTGAGGCAGCGCAAAAGGTGATTGCAAGTCATTGATTTTGCTCATGTTTATTTTTGCCTGCGGAACGGGCAAATTGTTGAAACCCGCATCGTTACTGGCGTGCCGCCTTGTCAAGAGGGGTTTGTCCACATAGTTATCCACAGGAGTTGGGGATAGTTGTGAAAGTAGTGTGAAATCAGATACTTAGGCGTGTCAATTCAGCCAGAAAACGCTCTGCAGCCACACTGGGCGGCCACGGTTCCCATGCCGTGCAGCCGTAGCGCTGCACGAGTGGATCTTCGCTCAGGATGGGAGCGGTGATTTTTAGCGTGCTGCGCACTTCTTCGCGCGACCAGCCTGCCACGTGCACTGCTTCCGTCGCAGCAGCCAGCCGATCGGCTTTTTTATGCAACGCGTGTTCGCGTGGCGTCCATGACGGCAAACCGTAGCGCAGGAACACTGCCTGTTCCAGGCGCGACGTCAGCGCGCGGAAACCGTCCCCGAGAAACGGCTTGATCACCGACAGCGCATCGAAACCCAGCAGGCCTTCCTCGGCGTCGTGCAGCAATTCGCGCAATTCCACCAGCGGCGGCAAGGGCGCGCCTGCACCAGCGGCGGCGCGGCGCAGCAGCATGACGGTAATCGAATGCTGGGCCACGGACAAGGGCAGCGGCCAGGCCGAATGGCCGCCCCAGCGATAAGTGCGTGCCAGCCCCAGCGCGAGGTCGGCATCGTCCCAGTCGAACGGCGTCGGATTGAGCAGGTCGAGGCGCTTGCCCGAAGGCATGCGCACCCAGGCACGGATCGCCTGGCTCATGGGCGGGGAGGAAGGAGAGTCGTCATGGCGTAATTCTACACAGGCGCACGTCGCCGCGTGGCTGGTCAGCGTGCGTAGCGCTGCAGCCACGCACCGATCTCCGGCAGACGCACCGTGCGCACCTTGACACGGTCAGTGATTTCAGCGTGCGTAGCGCTCCAGCCACGCACCGATCTCCGGCAGGCGCAGCGTGCGCACCTTGATATGGTCGGTGATTTCAGCGTGCGTAGCGCTCCGGCCACGCATCGATCTCCGGCAGGCGCAGGGTGCGCACCTTGATATGGTCGGTGATCTCAGCGTGCGTGCCGCTCCAGCCACGCATCGATTTCGGGCAGGCGCAGTGTGCGTACCTTGATACGGTCGGTGATTTCAGCGATGGCGGTATCGGTGCTGCGGCGCGCGCCTGACGCCACGTTGGCCTGCGCGTATTTCTGCACCTTGTCGACCATGCCAGGGTCGTCCGAGTACGCAGCCAGCGAGGCAAAGTAGCTCGAGCGCGAACTTTCTTCCACGCGCGTATTCATCCTGGCCATGTTCTCCAGCGCGAAATCGAAGGCCATTTCCGGCGCGTGTTCGGCCACGCGCTTGACCATCGCTGCGCTGTTGGTGACGCCCGGCTCATCGGTCAGCGCCAGTTCCAGCGCGCGCTCCGACAAGCCAGGGTCTTCCACAGACGCCAGCAGCAGGTACAGCTGATCTTTCACCATCGGCGACTTTTCGCTGCGCGCGCTGGCACGCAGGGCGGCCCAGCCGGCCACGTCGTTATTGCGTGCGACCACTGTCATCACCGGCTGGCGCAAGGCCGCCGACACGGAACCCGGATCGCGTTGCAGCGCGATATAGCGGCGCTGCGCTTCGCCCAGAGTTGGCGCATGCTGCAGCGCGCCCAGTGCTTCGATCAGGTCGGCGCGCAAGGTGGCAACAGTGTCCGGCTCATTGCCGGTGGCGTCCCAGCCGATGCGGGCCAGCACCGGCGCCAGGCGCGCGATGGCGTAGGTATCGAAGCGCTGGCGCCGGGCTTTGTCCTTGGCGGTGTCGCTGCCATACAGCGCATGGATCTGCATGAAGACGCCAGTCAGCTTTGACCACACCTGCGGATTGGCGGCATCCGGCGTGGCGGCAGCCAGTTCCAGCAGGTTGGCGGCCGGCGCCATGCCCGCAGTGCCCAGCGCCCAGGTGTCCGACAACAGGCCAAGCTGATCGACGGGTGCGAGGCGCCCGAACTGCAGCGACAGCGCATCGAAGGCAGCCGGTGCATACAGCGTGCGGTAGTAGCCGTTCTGGCCGGCGTTGACGATCAGCGCGCCGCAACCCGGCACACGCAGCGTCGCGTCGCCGTTGGCAATCAGCGTACGCGCCTGGTCGGTGCCGCCCAGCGTTTGCGCCACGACCGGCACGCGCCATGCCAGCGGCTTGCGCTCCGGCTGGTCGCGGCTGTATTCGCCCTGGGTCAGCGTGACCGTGGTCTCATTATTGGCGCACACCGGCACGCCTACCCGCACCAGTGGTACACCTGGTTGCAGCGTGAAGTCCTGGGCGATGGCCTTGACCGGTTTGGCGGCGGCTTTTTCGATGCTGTTCCACAGGTCGTTCGAGACCGTGCTGCCGTATTTATGCTGCTTCATGTAGGCGCGCACACCGTCACGCCACGCAGTCTCGCCGACGTAGTTTTCCAGCATCCGGATCACCGATTCGCCCTTGGCGTAGGTAATGTCGTCGAAGGCCTGGCTGGCCTGTTCGACGGTGGCCACGTGCTGCACCACCGGGTGGGTGGTGGCGACGGCGTCGCGCAGCATGGCGCGGTCGTGGGTCCTGACGATGTTCAGCGACGATTCCCATTCCGGATGCATGCGGGCCAGCATGCGGTTTTCCATCCACGACGCGAAGCCTTCGTTGAGCCACAGGTCATCCCACCAGGCCATCGTGACCAGGTCGCCGAACCACTGGTGCGCCATTTCGTGCGCCGTGAATGCATACACTTCTTCGCGATCGTGCTGGGTCGAGATGGCCGGGTCGAGCAGCATGCCGTATTCAAACGTAAAAATCGCTCCCCAGTTTTCCATCGCACCGAAGAACTGGCTGCGGCCCGGCGCGGCGATGTTGTCCAGCTTGGGCAGCGGATAGCGGATGCCGAAATAATCGTTGTACTCGCGCAGGATCTCGCCTGAAGCCTCCAGCGCAAACGCCGCCTGTCCCGTACTGCCGCGGCGCGTGACGACACCCACTTCGGTGCCGTCGATCTGGTTGGTGACGCGCTCGAAATCGCCCAGGCCGAAGAACAGCAGGTACGTCGACATCTTCGGCGAGGTGCCAAACACCACGCGCGCGCGCCCGTTCGGCAGGTCGGTGCGCTTGGTCACCGGCATATTGCTGACTGCCATATCGGCGGCCGGCACGTCGGCCGACAGCGTGAAGGTCGCCTTGTAGAACGGTTCGTCCCACGACGGAATCATGCGGCGCGCATCCGAGTTTTCGAACTGCGTGTACAGCGCGCGCTTCTTGCCGTTTTCTGCTGCGTAGTCGAGCGAAAACAGGCCGGTGGCCTGGGTGCCGATGATGCCGCTGTAATCGAGCGCCAGCGTGTAGTGGCCCGGCGCCAGCGCGCGCGCGAACGTGAACGTCGCGGTCTGGTTGTCCTTGTCGATGCTGGTGCGGCCCGGCGTGGCTTTCGACCCATTGGCCGGCCTGATTGCGGCGCGCGTAAAGGCCAGATCGGCGGCGTTGAGCGTAATGCTGCTGGTAGTCTTGACAATGTCGAGTGTGATCGTGACCTTGCCGGTAAAGGTGCCGGCAGCGGCATCGGGCACCAGCGCCACATCGTAGTGACGCGGCACGGCGGTGCGCGGAAGCTGGGTAGTGACGCTGGCCGCCGGCAGCTGCGGGGCCGCATGGGCGGGCAGGGTGGCGGCGAGTGTGAGGGAAAGTGTCAGTGCGAGTACGGCGGAGGCGATCGGGCGGCGTTGCATGGAGGCTTTCAGTGACAGCAGGATGGCGCCAATCTACGGGCTGGAGTGGCACCTGTCAATCGCGGGACGGGCTATCATGAGCGACAATAAAACTGGATACGAGGGGATTTCATGAAGCTTTACATCAGCACGTTTGCGCCGAACCCGCGCCGGGTAACGATGTTCATTGCAGAAAAAGGCATCACCGGCATCGAGACCGTCATGATCGACCTGAACGCGGGAGAGCACCGCAGCGCTGCGTATCTGGCCAAAAATCCCATGGGCCGCGTGCCGGCACTCGAACTCGATGACGGCCGCGTGCTGTCCGAAACCCGCGCCATCTGTACGTACCTTGAAGGCCTGTATCCGGCGCCGAATCTGATGGGAGATGACTTTGACGAGCGTGCCTTCATCGAGATGGCCGACCGCCGCGTCGAACTGCACCTGTTCCTCGGCATCGCCAACTACGTGCGCCATACGCATCCGGGCCTGGCGGTGCTCGAGCAGCCGCAGTTTCCCGATTACGGCGCTGCGCAGGCCGAAAAAATGCGCGAGGTCGCCCGCTGGCTCGACCAGCAACTCGCGCAGCAGCCGTACATTGCCGGTGACCGCTTCACGGTGGCCGACATCACGGCGTACTGCGGCCTCGAATTCGGGCGCGGCCTGATGAAATTCCGGCCCGGTGCCGAAGGCATGCCGCACCTGCAGGCCTGGCGCGACCGCATCGCCGAACGGCCGACTGCCGGGCGCCCATGACGGCCATCCTGATCGACGCGCCGGCGCTGGCGAACGCGCGCCGGTTCAACCGCGCACTGGCGTGGGCGCCGCGGTTTAAAATGCGCAACCGCGTCATGCCATTGATTATTCAGACGCTCCTGCGTGCCAGCCAGCTGGGTGCAGATGCGGCGCTGGCGCGACGCGGCATCCGCGTGCAGAAGCTGATAGCGAACGGCGTGCCGGTGCGCGTGCTGCGCGGCGCCAAACCAGTCACCGGCGTGGTGCTCGATTTTCACGGCGGTGGCTGGGTGATCGGCAATGCGGCAATGGACGACAAGCAGAACGCCGCCCTGATCGCCGCTTGCGGCGTGGCGGTGGTCTCGGTCGACTACCGGCTGGCGCCGCACACGCCGCTGGCTGGCCAGATGGACGACTGCCTGGCTGCATCACGCTGGCTGCTGGACGGCGCGCTGCCCGATCTCGCAGGTGTTCCGGTGTTCGTCGTTGGCGAATCGGCCGGCGCGCACCTGGCTGCCACGATGCTGCTTGCACTGGCGCCTGCGCAGCTGGCGAAGATCGCCGGCGCCATGCTGTATTACGGCGTCTACGACCTGGCCGGCACGCCGAGTGTGCAGGCGGCCGGCGCCGACACGCTGATCCTCGACGGTCCCGGCATGGTCACCGCGCTGCGCCTGCTGACGCCGGACGCAACCGACCATGCACGCCGAACCGCGCCGCTGTCGCCACTGTACGGCGATCTGGCGGGCATGCCGCCGGCGCTGATGTTTGCCGGCACGCTGGACCCGCTGCGTGACGACAGCGCGTTGATGGCAGCGCGTTGGCGCCACGTTGCCGACTGCGAAATGCATCTGCTGCCCGAATGCCCGCACGGCTTCATCCGCTTCCCCACGCTGCTGGCGGCACGCGCCCGGGAACGCAGCCACGCCTGGCTGCGCGAGCGCCTGGCCGTGCTGGCAATTACGCCGTGATACGCCGCAAGCGCCTGACTTTCTGGGGCGCCGACGACAACGACGACAGCCTGGTGCGCGACGTCATCGCCGGCCTGAAGACAGTCACGGCCGATACCGTGGAGGCGTATTATCAGCCGTACGGGGAAGTCGGCGACGGCAGCTACGCGGCCGGTGACACCATCGACGTGTACGATTTGCAGCAACGCCTGCGTTGCGCAATCAGGGCCACCCTCGTCGAACGTATCCGCTTCGGTGCGATCCCGGAGGCAGTCTGGCGCGGTGAAAAATTTGCCAGCGCCGACGCATTTCGCCAGTGCCACATCGACTGCATGCCACACATCGATTTGCACGACGATGTCGAATTGATCGCCCTGCATTTCATTCTGCTGGAAGTTGTGCCAGCATCGCTGTGGTGAAGCGCCGCTTCGCTGTTTGCCCTCTTTCTCCCTGATGCTCTCGACGCTCGATACTTACCTGATGGACGCGCGTCCGCGCACGCTGACACTGGCCCGCCGCGGCCTGCACGAGTTCCTTTATTTCGGGTGCAAGAACGCCCGTTCCTGTTTATTTGTCGGCGCCTTTTTTGGCGCGGTGCTGCTGGTGCCGCGCACCGGCATCTGGGGCATGCCGCGCTACGACCTGCTGTTGATTGCCGCCGTCGCGATCCAGCTCGGGATGGTGAAAGCCGGGCTGGAGACCTGGGACGAGTTGAAAGCCGTCTGCCTGTTCCACATGGTCGGCTTTGCGCTCGAAGCGTTCAAGGTGTCAGGCAGCATCCAGTCATGGAGCTACCCGGATTTTGCCTACACGAAGATCGCCGGCGTGCCGCTGTTTGCGGGTTTCATGTATGCGTCGGTCGGCAGCTACATCATCCAGGCGTGGCGCCTGTTCGACCTGCGCATCCGCCATCATCCGCCGCACTGGATGGGCACCGTCATCGCGCTGCTGATCTACGTGAATTTTTTCACCCACCACTATATCGGCGACTATCGCTGGTACCTTGCCGCCTGCGCGCTCGGCCTGTATTCGCGCACCACGGTGCTGTTCACGCCCCTCGACCGCGAACGGCGCATGCCGCTCATTCTGAGCTTCGTGCTGATCGGCTTCTTTATCTGGCTGGCCGAAAACATCAGCACGTTCTGGGGCGTGTGGCGCTACCCGAATCAGCTCGGCGCCTGGTCGCTGGTTCACATCAGCAAGTGGAGTTCATGGTCGCTGCTGGTGATCATGACGTTCACCATTGTCGCGGGACTCAAGCACATCAAGGAAAAAATCCACATTGCCGAGGCGTAAGCTGGCTCGCCAAGGCAGAGCTCGTGTACGAATGGCAGACCTGACCCCGGGTTAGTGCAGCCACACGCGCATCAGCGACAGCAACTGCGCCACATCCACCGGTTTGGTGATGTAGTCCGAGGCGCCTGCGGCGATGCATTTGTCGCGGTCGCCTTTCATGGCTTTTGCCGTCAGCGTGATGATGGGCAGCGACCTGAATTTGGGGATGCGCCGGATTGCGCGCATCGTGTCGTAGCCATCCATTTCCGGCATCATGATGTCCATCAAAACGATCTCGATGCCGGGGTTCTGTTCCAGCACCTCGATGCCGTCGCGGCCGTTTTCGGCAAACGATACCTGCATTTGCTGGCGCTCCAGCAGCGACGTCAACGCGAAAATATTGCGCAGGTCGTCGTCGACGATCAGCACCTTGCGTCCGGCCAGACCACCATCGAGCACATGAATGTCATCGAGCATTTTGCGCTGCAGTTCCGGCAGCGATGCGGGGGAGCGATGCAGGAACAGCGCTGTTTCATCGAGCAGGCGCTCCGGCGAACGCGCGTCCTTGATGACGATGGTCTTGGCGTAGCGCCTGAGCTTTGAGACTTCCTTGCGCGTCAGGTCCTACGCCGTGTAAATCACGATGGGCAGGTCGCGCAGGGCCGGTTGCTTGCCAATCTGGTCGAGCAGCGCGAAGCCGGAAATATCGGGCAGCGTCAGGTCCAGCACCATGCAGTCGAAACGGTCGTGCTGCAGTGCGGCCAGCGCCGCGGCGCCGTCTTCCACCGCGACGATGCGCAGGTCGGTGTCACCGATCAGCGCCACGATGGCGTCGCGCTGGGCCTTTTCATCGTCGACGACCAGCAGGCTGCGTTTGCCTTTTTGCAGAAAATGCTGGATGCGCGTGAATTCTTCTTCCAGCGCGTCGTTCGCCACCGGCTTGTTGATATACGACAGCGCGCCCTGGCGCAGCGCCCGTTCACGCTTTCGCAGGCTGGACATCACGTGCACGGGAATGTGGCGCGTACTCGGGTCACGTTTGAGCCGGTCCAGCACCGTGAAGCCGTCGATATCGGGCAGGTCCAGATCGAGCAGGATGGCCGAGGGCAGGTAATCGCGTGCCAGCGACAGCGCCGAGTCGCCGCGGTACGTAACGATGCCCTTGAAGTTTTTTTCGCGCGCGAAGTCGAGCAGGATGGTGGCAAAGTGCTCGTCTTCCTCGACGATCAACACCGATGGATCGCCCGGCGCAATCAGGCCGCGGTCGTCGTGCATGCTGCTGTACTCGATGATGGCGCTGGATGGCTCGAACAGGTCGAGCGACAGTTCCGTGGGCGCAGGTTGCACCGGCGCGTACAGCGAATGCAGCGTTGCCGGCGGCGCGAAACGCGCTGGCTGCGGCTGGCGCGCCTGCTCGTAATTGACGAAGCCGGCGCGGTTGTACGGCATGAACAGCGTAAACGTCGACCCGGTGTTAACGATCGATTCGACGCGAATTTCACCTCCCAGCAAGCGCGCCAGTTCGCGCGAAATCGACAAACCCAGGCCGGTCCCGCCGTACTTGCGCGCCGTCGAACCATCGGCTTGCTGGAACGCTTCAAAAATCAGCTGCAGCTTGTCGCCCGGAATGCCGACGCCGGAGTCGCTGACAGAAAACGCGAGCACCGCATCAGCATGCAGCAGGTTGGGGTGGTCGCTCGACCAGCCGCTGGCGACCAGGCTGATATTCAGCGACACCGCGCCGTGGCTGGTAAATTTGAAGGCATTCGACAACAGGTTTTTCAGCACCTGTTGCAGGCGCGTGGTGTCGGTCATTACGGCAGTCGGCAAATTTTCCGACAGGTTCACGGTAAAGCCGAGGTGCTTGGCTTCGGCCATGTGACGGAAGGTGCGGTCGACGTAATTGCGCAGGTTCGAGAAACGGTATTCCGATACATCCAGCGTGACCGTGCCCGACTCGATTTTCGACAGGTCGAGAATATCGTTGATCAGCGTGAGCAGGTCGGAGCCGGAGCCGTGGATTGTCTTGGCAAACTCCACCTGTTTGCCGGACAAATTCCCTTCCGGATTGTCGGAGAGTTGCTGCGCCAGAATTAGCAGGGAATTGAGTGGCGTGCGCAGTTCGTGCGACATGTTTGCCAAAAATTCGGACTTGTATTTCGACGACAACGCCAGCTGCGTCGCTTTTTCTTCCAGTGCCAGCTTGGCCTGCTCCACCTCGCGGTTCTTGCGTTCCACTTCGATATTCTGCTCGGACAGCAGGCGCGCCTTTTCCGCCAGCTCCTGGTTGGTTTGCTGCAGTTCCTGCGCCAGCGATTGCGATTGCGTGAGGAGCGACTCGGTCCTGCTGTTCGCTTCGATCGTGTTCAGCACTACCCCGATCGACTCCATCAGCTGGTCGAGGAAGGACAGGTGGGTTTCTGTAAATCTGTCCAGCGACGCAATCTCGATGACTGCTTTGACCTGCTGCTCGAACAGAATCGGCAGCACGACGATGTTATTCGGCGGCGCCGAACCCAGGCCGGACGACACCGCGATGTAATCACGCGGCACGTCGGTCAGCCATATTCTGCTCTTCTCGACAGCGCACTGGCCGACCAGTCCTTCGCCCGGCAAGAAGGACGTCGGCAGCTTGCGGCTGGACCGGTAGCCGTAACTGGCAATCATGCGCAGGCGCGCATCGAGATCCTGCGAATCCATCATGTAGAACACGCCGTGGTGCGCCGAGACCAGCGGCGCCAGTTCGGACAGGATCAGTTTTGTCACCGCCTGCAAATCGCGCTGGCCCTGCAGCAGCCGCGTGAAACGGGCCAGGTTGGTTTTCAGCCAATCCTGCTGCGCGTTTTTCTGCGTGGTTTCCTTCAGGTTGCGGATCATCTCGTTGATGTTGTCCTTCAGGTAAGACACCTCGCCGCGCGCCTCCACCTGGATGGAACGCGACAGGTCGCCGCGCGTCACGGCGGTGGCCACCTCGCCGATCGCGCGCATCTGGTTGGTCAGGTTGGCCGCCAGCTGGTTCACGTTTTCGGTCAAGTCCTTCCACGTCCCGGCCACGCCCGACACATTCGCCTGGCCTCCCAGTTTGCCTTCAGTGCCCACTTCGCGCGCCACCCGTGTTACCTCGGACGCGAACGACGACAACTGGTCTACCATCACGTTGATCGTGTCTTTCAGTTCGAGAATTTCGCCTTTCACGTCCACCGTGATTTTTTTCGACAGGTCGCCGCGCGCCACGGCGGTAGTCACCGCCGCGATATTTCTCACCTGGCCGGTCAGGTTCGACGCCATGAAGTTGACGTTGTCGGTCAGGTCCTTCCACGTCCCGCCCACGCCCGGCACATACGCCTGGCCACCCAGTTTGCCCTCGGTGCCCACTTCGCGCGCCACGCGCGTGACTTCCGATGCAAACGACGACAACTGGTCGACCATCACGTTGATCGTGTTTTTAAGTTCGAGAATTTCGCCTTTCACGTCGACCGTGATTTTCTTCGACAGGTCGCCATTCGCCACCGCAGTGGTCACATCGGCGATGTTGCGCACCTGGCCGGTCAGGTTGCCCGCCATCGAATTCACGCCATCGGTCAGGTCTTTCCAGGTGCCGGCCACGCCCGGCACGTTGGCCTGGCCGCCCAACTTGCCCTCGGTGCCCACCTCGCGCGCCACGCGCGTGACTTCCGACGCAAAGGAGTTCAACTGGTCGACCATCACATTGATGGTGTTTTTCAGTTCGAGAATTTCGCCCTTCACGTCCACCGTGATTTTTTTCGACAGATCGCCGTTCGCCACCGCTGTCGTCACGTCGGCGATGTTGCGCACCTGGCCGGTCAGATTGCCCGCCATCGAATTGACCGAGTCGGTCAGGTCCTTCCACGTGCCCGCCACGCCTTTTACCTGCGCCTGGCCGCCGAGCTTTCCTTCGGTACCCACTTCGCGCGCCACGCGCGTGACTTCCGACGAAAACGACGACAACTGGTCGACCATGACATTGATGGTATTTTTCAGTTCGAGAATTTCGCCCTTGACGTCCACGGTGATCTTTTTCGACAGGTCGCCATTCGCCACGGCGGTTGTCACGGTGGCGATATTGCGCACCTGGCCAGTCAGGTTCGATGCCATGAAGTTGACGTTGTCGGTCAGGTCTTTCCACGTGCCGCCCACGCCCGGCACATACGCCTGGCCACCGAGTTTTCCTTCAGTGCCCACTTCGCGCGCCACGCGGGTTACTTCGGACGCAAAGGAGCGCAACTGGTCGACCATCACGTTGATGGTGTCCTTCAGTTGCAGGATCTCGCCGCGCACGTCGACGGTAATTTTCTTCGACAGGTCGCCGTTCGCCACCGCGGTCGTCACTTCCGCGATATTGCGCACCTGCGACGTCAGGTTGCCAGCCATCGAGTTGACCGAGTCGGTCAGATCCTTCCACGTGCCGGCGACATCCTTCACCTGCGCCTGGCCCCCGAGCTTGCCTTCGGTACCCACCTCGCGCGCCACGCGCGTCACTTCCGACGAAAACGACGACAGCTGCGCCACCATGGTGTTGGCCGTGGTGGCCGCGCGCAGGTACTGTCCCTTCAGCGGGTGGCCGTCGACTTCGAGCGCCATCGTCTGCGACAAGTCGCCTTTGGCCACTGCGCCGATCACGCGCGCCATCTCGGTGGTGGGGCGCACCAGATCGTCGATCAATGTATTCACCGCGCTGATGATGGTGTCCCAGCCGCCCAGCGCACCCGGCACCGAGGCGCGCTGGGTCAGGCGGCCTTCGCGGCCGACCACGCGCGACACATCGGTCACGATGGCCACCATTTTTTGCTTGGTCTCGATGATGTCGTTCAGGGTGTCGGCGATTTTTCCCGGCATGCCGGTCCAGTCGGATGGCATGCGGGCGGTGAAATCGCCTTTTTTCAACGCCATCAGGGTCGCCAGCAACAGCTTGATATCGAGCTGTTCCGTCATGTCGGTCAGTTGGTTCATCGAATCGGTTCCTCGGGAAGGCCATCGGGCGCGACGCTCACAGTCAGTCGCAAAACAGGTGAAACGGAATGGGGTCGAACGATACACTTGGCCAGCATCGCATCAAGATGAAAGATAACCGAAAAATACTTGCCGAGACGCACAATTTAACGCTGGCCTGGTGGGAAAGAGGTGGGGAGAGCGGCGGGGCGAGAGGCAGGGAGAGCGGGGAGATAAACAGGAACGCGGCAGGCCGCGTTCCCGGTGACAGCTTTATTCGAGCAGGTCGGTGTCGTTGAGTGTGCCTTTGACATACAGCTTGACGAGTATTGCAACCGGGGTCGGGATCAGCATGCCGGTTTCAAAGCGGCTGCCACTCGATTGGGTTACACCGAAACGGCTCCAGAATTTCTCCTGGCTCTCCCGCTTTCGTACACGAAAAGCTTTCAGGTCAAATGACGGCACAACAGACTGGAGCATACCGTTGCCAAGGGCATGGTTGCCCGAGACAATAATTTCGGAGCTTAGATCGTTAGGCATCGTGATTCCTGGTGGGGTGGTGGAAATGACAGTATTCCATCGGTGTGCGGTCAACGCACCTGTCAACTATACGAGCTTGCTTATTCAAGCAATCTGCATATTTTGGCATATTACAGGTAAATTACAGCAGGTAACCGGTGGTCTGCGGCAATTGAATGGAATTCTCAACGGCGCCAGCCTATCGAGTCTACCGCTGGCGTGGCAAAAATAGTATGCTGCAGGGTTGTTCTTTCCAACCACTCCGCCATATATTCGATGCCATCTCCCGTCACACCCGGCTTGTTGATCCTGCATGGCAACCAGATGGAATTGCTGCGCGCGGCTGTCTTCGACTGGCTGCGGCGGCACCCGCTCGGACCACTGGAGCAGGAAACCATCCTGGTGCAGTCGAATGGCGTGGCCGAATGGCTGAAAATCGCGTTGGCCGAAGAATTGCGCGTGTGCGCGGCGACGCAGGTGGCGCTGCCGGCGCGGTTTTTGTGGCAAGCCTATCGCAGCATGCTGGGGCGCGACCAGGTGCCTACGCGGTCCCCGTTCGACAAGGGGCCGCTCACGTGGCGCCTGATGCGCATGCTGCCGCAACTGCTGGCGCAGGATGTATTTGCGCCGCTGCGCCACTTCCTCGGCGACGGTTGCCAGGAGCGGCGCCTGCAACTGGCCGAGCGCCTGGCCGACCTGTTCGACCAGTACCAGGTATACCGCGCCGACTGGCTGCAGGATTGGGCCGCGGGGAAGAACGTGCTGCGCCGGGCCGGCGGCGACCCGGTCGCGCTGGCGCATGACCAGTGCTGGCAGGCGCAGCTCTGGCGCGAGGTGAATGCCAGCCTGCCGGAAGAAAAGCGCGCCACCAGCCGCGCCGGCATTCACCAGCTGTTTCTCGATGCGGTCGCACGCGACGACGCACCGCAGGGCGGGCACAACCTGCGCCTGCCGCGCCGCGTCGTCCTGTTCGGCATGTCGGCGCTGCCGTATCAAACCTTGCAGGCGGTTGCCGGCCTGGCGCGCTACACGCAGGTGGTCATGGCCGTGCCCAATCCTTGTCAGTTTTACTGGGGCGACATCATCGAAGGGCGCGAACTGTTAAAAGCCGCGCACCGGCGCCAGCAGCCGAAAAACGGGTCCAGCCTGGCCAGTCTGCCGATAGATCAGTTGCACGCCCACAGCCACCCGCTGCTGGCCAGCTGGGGCAGGCAGGGGCGCGATTTCATCCGGATGCTCGACGAATTCGACGCCGAAGCTGCCAGCCACACCGAAGCCGATGGTGTGACGCGCCTGCGGGTGGACCTGTTTTCCACTGATGAGGGCGACACCTTGCTGGCCCAGGTACAGGCGGCCGTGCGCGACTTGCTGCCGCTGTCGGAGCATCCGCACGTGCCGCCCGACGCCGCCGACCGCTCGATCGAATTCCATGTGGCGCACAGCACCCAGCGTGAAGTCGAGGTGCTGCACGACCAGTTGCTGTCCTGGTTCGACGCCGACCCGGCGCTGCGGCCGCGCGACATCGTCGTCATGGTGCCCGACATCGACACCTTTTCGGCGGCCATCCACGCGGTGTTCGACCAGCACCGGCGCCTTGACGCGCGCTTTATCCCGTTTGAAATCGGCGACGTCAGGGACCGCAGTGTGAATCCTTTACTGGTGGCGCTGGAGTGGTTGCTGCGCCTGCCGCAACAGCGTTGCCGCCAGAGCGAAGTGCGCGACCTGCTCGATGTTCCGGCCGTCGCTGCGCGCTTCGGTCTCGACGTGGAAGATTTGCCCACGCTGGGCCGCTGGATCGATGGCGCCGGTGTGCGCTGGGGCCTCGACCAGTCGCACCGTGCGGGCCTCGGCCTCGGGTCTGCCGGTGAGCAGAACGCCTGGATCTTCGGCGTGCGGCGCATGCTGCTCGGTTACGCCAGCGGCCTCGGGGCGAATTTCCAGGACATCGAACCGTACGCCGAAGTGGGCGGGCTCGATGCCGCGCTGGCCGGCTCGCTGGCGCAGCTGGTCGAGGCGCTGCTGCACTGGCGCGCTGCGCTGGCAGTCGACCGCACGCCGGCCGAATGGGGCGAGCAGGCGCGCCTGCTGCTGACGGCGATGTTCAAAACGGATGCCGAAGAAGACCGCATGACGGTGGCCCAGTTGCAGGAAGCGCTGCAGTGCTGGCTGGAGATCTGCGACGCCGCCGATTTCAGCGAACCAGTGCCGCTGGCGGTGCTGCGCGAAGCGTGGCTGGGCGGCCTCGACGAGCCGACGCTGAACCACCAGTTCGTCTCCGGCGGCGTGACCTTTTGCACGCTTATGCCGATGCGCGCCGTGCCGTTCAAGGTGGTCTGCCTGCTTGGCATGAACGATGGCGACTTCCCGCGCCGGGCGCCGAAGGCCGATTTCGATTTGCTGGCGCTGCCCGGCATGGCGCGTCCCGGCGACCGCTCGCGCCGCGACGACGACCGCTACCTGATGCTGGAAGCAGTGCTGGCCGCGCGCGACAAGCTGTACGTCAGCTGGGTCGGGCGCAATGTGCGCGACAACAGCGCGCAGCCACCGTCGGTGCTGGTGGCGCAGCTGCGCGATTACCTGGCCGGCGGCTGGGATCTGGACCTGGCCGCACGCACCACCGAACATGCACTGCAGCCGTTCAGCCGGCGCTATTTCGAGGCAGGCGGCCTGCTGACCTACGCCGGCGAATGGCGCGCCGCGCATGGCGAACTTGCCGATACCGTCGACGCCCCATTGCCGCCGTATGAGCTCGAGCCCGATTTTCGCCTGAAGCTGGGCGAGCTGGCCAGCTTCCTGCGCCAGCCGGCGCGCTATTTTTTTCGGCGCCGGCTCGGCGTGACGTTCGACGATCCGGATACACTGGGCGACGACGAAGAAAAATTCGTCATCGGCGGGTTCGAGCGCTACCAGCTGGAAGACGCGCTGCTGGCCGACGCCGGCGCACCCGAGGCCGACGATGACGTCCGGGCGACGCTGCTGGCGCGCGCAGAAAAATTGAAGCGTGAAGGCGCGCTCCCGATCGGCCTGGTGGGTGAGCAGTGGCAGCACGAACTGGTCGACGCCCTGGTGCCGGTGCGCACAGCGTGGCTGACGCTGGTGGCGCGTTTTCCGCAGGCCGCCCCCAAGCTGGTGGTGGATGTGGATGTGGACGTGGACGGCGTGCAGCTGGTCGACTGGATCGACCATGTGCGCCAGGGCCCGGATGGCGCGGCCTGCCTGACGCAGATTTCCTCGAAAGTGCTCAGCCGCAGCGGTGCGCTGCGCGGTGACAAGCTGATCGCGCCGTTTCTACGCCAGCTGGCCGCAGCTGCTGCCGGTACGCCGGTGCAGGGTTTCCTGGTCGCGCGCGACGCCATCGTTGCCATGGCGCCGCTCGAACCCGCGCTGGCACAGGCGGCGCTGGCACAGGTGGTGGCCGGCTGGCGCGCCAACCTGGATGCCCCGCTGGCGCTGGCCTGCAAAACTGCACTGGCCGCATTGACCGACGGCGACGCGCGCGCGGTCTACGATGGCGGTTTCGACATCGATGGCGAAGTGGCCGACGCCTGCCTGGCGCGCCTGTGGCCGCGTTTTGCACAGTTGTCCGCCGGCGCCGACTGGCCAGCGATCGTGGAAGCTGTCTACGGCCCGCTGGCGCAGTGGATGGCCCACCACATCACCGCGACACCGCACGCAGGAGGCGCACCATGAGCATACTGCTCGATGCCCGCACTTTCCCCCTGTCTGGATCGCGCCTGATCGAAGCGTCCGCAGGTACCGGCAAAACCTGGACCATCGCCGCGCTGTACCTGCGCCTGGTGCTGGGCCACGGCGGCGACAACAGTTTTGCACGGCCACTGCTGCCGTCCGACATTCTGGTGATGACTTTTACGCGCGCGGCCACGCGCGAATTGTCGAACCGCGTACGCGAACGGCTGGTGCAGGCCGCCGCGTTTTTTCGCGGTGAAGCAGCGTCCAGCGATCCGTATCTGCAGGCTTTGTCCGATAGCTACGCCGACCCGCAACTGCGCAGCGCCAGTGCACACCGTCTGCAACTGGCCGCCGAAACGATGGACGAGGCGGCGATTTTCACGATCGATGCCTGGTGTCAGCGCATGCTGCGCGAGCACGCGTTCGATTCCGGCAGCCTGTTCGACGAAGAACTGGTCAGCGACGAGCGCGCGCTGTTCGAAGACGCCGCCCACGATTACTGGCGCCAGCAGGTCTACCCTTTGAACCGTGCCGCGCTGGGTGTGCTGCAGGAGTGCTGGAGCGATGTGGAGGCGTTGAAGGCCGCGGTGCGCCCGTTGCTGCGCCACGTGGCGCGGTTGGACGTCGATGCAAAAGAGTCGCTGGCGGGGGTAATCGCCCGCGTGCAGCGCAGCCAGTTGGCCGCGTTGGCGCGTCTCAAACATGGCTGGCCCGAACGCGCCGACGCGATGGAACAGTGGATCGCTGGCCAGCGCGGCGCCAATCCGAAGTGCTTCAATGGCACCAAGCTGCGGCCCGATTCGCTTGTCAAATGGTTCGCCATGATCCGGGCGTGGGCCGCCAATCCGGCACAGCACACGCTCGACCTGGAGAAGGGCTGGTATCGTCTGTCGCCCGAAGGACTGGCCGATACGTTTGCCAAAGGGTTCGACGTCGCCATTCCCGCGTGCTTCGACGACACCGTCGCCTTGCAGACTGCGCTGGACGCCATCGAGCCGCTGTCGCATGCGCTCGTGCGCCACGCCACCGTGCAGATCGACACGCGCATCGCGCAGCTGAAAGCCGGCATGCACCAGTTCGGATTTGCCGACATGCTGGAACGGCTCAAAACCGCGCTGGAAGGCGCAAACGGCCCGGCGCTGCGGGAGCGCATCCGGGCCCAGTATCCGATTGCGATGGTCGATGAATTCCAGGATACGTCGCCCGACCAGTACCGCATTTTCAACGCGTTGTACGACGTCGCTGCAAACGATCCGGGGACCGGGCTATTTTTAATTGGCGACCCGAAGCAATCGATCTACGGTTTCCGCGGCGCCGACATCAACAGCTATCTGGCTGCACGCACGGCCACGGAAGGCCGTCACTACCAGCTGGGCACCAATTACCGCTCCACCACGGCGCTGGTAAAAGCCGTGAATCAGCTGTTCCTGCACGCGGAAGATAAATACGCCAATGCGGCATTCCGCTTCAAAAAGGGCGATGTCAATCCGCTGCCATTTACCGCGGTGGACGCCCAGGGCAAGTCGACGCACCTGGTGGGCGTCGACGGTCCGTACCAGGCGCTGGCGGTGGCCGCAACAGCGCGCGACGATCTGAAGGCGGACGATTACCGCAGCTTTTTCGCGCACCACTGCGCCGAGCATATCGTCGGACTGCTCAATAGCGAGCAGGTTGGCTTTACCGATGGCGTGACATTCACGCGCCTGGTGCCGGCCGATATTGCCATCCTGGTGCGCGACCGGCGCGAGGCTGCGGCCATCAGGTCGGCGCTGGCGCAACGGAAAATACCCAGCGTGTATCTGTCGGATCAGGATTCCGTGGTCGATAGCGATGAAGCGCAGGACGTGCTGCGCTGGCTGCACGCGGTGGCCAATCCGCTCGACGGCGCACTTGCGCGCGCGGCGTTCGCCACGCGCACCGCCGGTTTGCCGCTGGCCGAACTGGCGCGCCTGTCGTCCGACGAAACTGTCTGGGAAACCATCGTCGAACAGTTGAAAGCGCTGCATGCAAGCTGGCAGCGCCAGGGCGTGCTGGCCATGTTGCGGCGCCTGATTCACGAACTGAAACTGCCAGCGCGCCTGCTTGCGGAGCCCGGCGGCGAGCGGCGCCTGACCAATCTGCTGCACCTGGCCGAACTGCTGCAGACGGCCAGCCGCGAACTCGATGGCGAGCAAGCCTTGATCCGCTGGTTCGCCGAGCAGCTCGCCGGTCTGGGCGAAGGTGGCGAGGGCAATGAAAATCGCGTGCTGCGCCTTGAGAGCGACGCCGAACTGGTGAAGGTCATCACCGTCCACAAATCGAAGGGGCTGGAATACCCGCTGGTGTACCTGCCGTTCGCTGTATCCGCCCGCAAGACCGACAAGCGCGGACGTAGTTTTTTCGATTACGTCGATGCGGATGGCGAACGCCAGATCGACCTGGGACGCTCGGATGCGGCGCGCGATGCAGTCGACGAAGCCCGCATCGAAGAAGACCTGCGCCTGTTGTATGTGGCCTTGACGCGCGCCGCGCATTTCCTGTGGCTGGGCGTGGCCGCCATCGCCAGCACGAAGAAGGGCGAAAATCGTCTGCACGATTCTGCGCTGGGCTACCTGCTGGCTGGCGGCGCACCGGTGCCGGCGGCCGACTTGCGCGCGCACTGGGAGCGCTTGCAGGATGGCCTCGATGCCATTGTGCTGCACGACCTGCCGCCAGCCGACGGCTGCACGATGCTTGCGCGTGTGGAAGAGCGGGCAAGCTTGCGCGACGCGGCGCATTTCGATGGCAGCTTCGAGCGCGACTGGTCGGTTGGATCGTTCACCTCGATTGCACGCCACGCCAGCGCGCCGCCGATGCGTGCGCAGGAAGAAACCACGCGCGAAGAAGATGGCGCGCCGGTGGCCGGCAAGTCGGCCAACACCGAGGACGCGCCGTGGCACCGCTTCCCGCGCGGTTCCGTGCCGGGAAATTTTTTGCACGAGCAGCTCGAATGGCTGGCCGGCGAGGGCTTCAACTGCATCGACCACCCGGCCACGCAAACGCGGCTGGAGCAGCGCATCGCGCGGGCCGGCTGGGGCCACCGCCAGCAGGATGCGCTGGCGTGGCTGCAAAAAATCTCGACCACGCCGCTGCCGCCATTTAACGCGCCACTGGCGGCCATCACCGCACTGCTGCCGGAAATGGAATTCTGGTTTCCCACCGAGCGGCTCGATGTCGGCGCGCTCGATCGCCTGTGCACGGCGCACCTGCTCGACGGGATCAATCGCCCGCTGCTGCCGCCGCGCGTGCTGCACGGCATGCTGAAAGGGTTTGCCGATCTGGTGTTCGAACATGAAGGGAAGTACTGGGTGCTCGATTACAAATCCAACGCGCTGGGCGCCGGCGACGCTGCCTACACGCGCGCCGCGATGGGCGCGGGCATGGCGGTGCACCGCTACGATATCCAGGGCGCGATTTATCTGCTGGCATTGCACCGCTTGCTGCGCAGCCGTCTCGGGGAGAACTATGACCCGACTGAGCAACTGGGCGGCGCCGTCTTCTTCTTTTTGCGCGGCGTGGCCAACCCGGTCACGCACGGCTGCTACACCATCGCCACCGATCTGGCGCTGCTCGATGGCCTCGACGCCTTGCTGGACGAGGGTGCGGCATGAGCGCCACCAACCTCTGGACCGAAGCAGCGCGCCTGACCGACGATGGCCAGTTGCGACGCCTGTCGAACGTGTTCGCGCGCTTTATCGACACGCTCGGCACCGCGCCGGCGCCGCCGCCGGCGCTGCTGGCGGCAATGCTGCTGTCGGAACTGGAAGGCCGCGGCCATAGCTGCCTGCTGCTGGACGATCTGGCCGACGACCCGGCCACGCTGCTTGGCTGGCAGCCGGACCAGTGGCAGGCGCTGGCCGCGACCTGCGCGCCGCTGCCGAAAAATGCGAAGGCCTGGGCGACGTTGCTGGCAGCATGCGAACAGGTATGGCGTGTGGGCGATCTCGATTTCGACCAGCCGCTGGTGCTGGATGGCGCGCGCCTGTACCTGCGCCGTTACTGGCGTGACGAAATGCTGGTGGCCAGTGCCATTCGCGCGCGTGCGCTGGCTGTCGATGCCGGTGACCCTGACGTGGTGCGCGGCTGGCTC
The DNA here is from genome assembly GCA_030853745.1 of Pseudomonadota bacterium. GTDB lineage: Bacteria > Pseudomonadota > Gammaproteobacteria > Burkholderiales > Burkholderiaceae_D > JALYUM01. The sequence goes on from JALYUM010000021.1 coordinate 143,096, forward strand.
GACAAACTGTTCGGCGCGCAGGCCGGATCACGTCCCGACTGGCAAAAAGTCGCCTGCGCGATTGCCGTGCGCGGTGGTGTCGCCATCATCACGGGCGGCCCTGGCACTGGCAAAACGTACACCGTCGCGCGCTTGCTGGCGCTGCTGTTTGCCACTGCCCCGCACGCATCGAGTCTGCGCATTGCATTGGCGGCGCCGACTGGCAAGGCGGCGGCGCGCCTGAAACAGTCGATCGACAAGGCGCTGGGCGAACTGGCGGACCGGGTGTCCGGTGCCTTGCCGCTGCGCGAACTGACCAGCCGCATTGGCGCCGCGCGCACCCTGCATAGTTTGCTGGGCGCGCGGCCGGATACGCGCAGCTTCGCTTATCACAAGGGCAATCCGTTGGACGTCGATGTGCTGATCGTCGATGAAGCGTCGATGGTGCACCTGGAGATGATGGCGGCGCTGCTCGATGCGCTGCCGGCCACCGCCACGCTGATTCTGCTGGGAGACAAGGACCAGCTGGCGTCGGTGGAAGCGGGCGCCGTGCTGGGCGACCTGTGTTACGACGCCGAAGCTGGCGCCTACAATGCCGCGACGCTGACGTATGCCGCGCAGGCCGCCGGCGAGACGATACCGTCAGTATTCGCCGGCACCGGCGGTGCGCTGGCCCAGCAAACCGTGATGCTGCGCGAAAGCCGCCGTTTCAAGGGCCCGATCGGGCAACTGGCGCTGGCGGTGAATGCCGGTGATATCGAGGCCACGCACGCGCTGCTGCGCGGCAGCGCGCCGGAGGTGGCCTGGATCGAGCACGCGCAGCAGCAGCAACTGGTGCAGCTGGCGCTGGCCGGCTACACGCCGTACCTGGCGCTACTGGCGGCTGGACCTGCGGGATCGCATGACGACTGGGTGCGCGATATTTTGCGCAGCTTCGAATCGTTCCGCGTGCTGTGCGCGGTGCGCGACGGCGAGTGGGGCGTCGATGGCCTGAACGACGCCATCGAACAGCGCCTGGTGACCGCGCGGCTGTTGCGCCGGGGCGGCGAGTGGTATGTCGGGCGCCCGGTGATGGTGAGCCGGAATGACTACGGCACCGGTGTCTTCAATGGCGACATCGGCCTGACGCTGGCCGATCCGGCGCGGCCGGCATCGCTGCGTGTCTGGTTTCTGGAGGGCGACAAGGTCCGCAGCGTACTGGCCACGCGCCTGCGCAACGTCGATACGGCATACGCGATGACGGTGCATAAATCGCAGGGATCGGAGTTCGCGCATACCGTGCTGGCGCTGCCGAAGGAGGGCGGCGCGATGCTGGCGCGGGAGCTGGTCTACACAGGGATCACACGTGCGAGCGAACGCTTTACGCTGGTGTCGCCGGGCGGGACCGTGCTGGCGGAAGCCATTGCGCAGCGCACCCGCAGGGCCAGTGGCTTGCGCGGGATGCTGGCTGATTGAAGATGGTATGGGTTCCCGCCTGCGCGGGAATGACGGTGTTGAGCTTGTGCGAAGAAAGACCGTCGTCATGGCAAATGCCGGGGTCATCGTCGCATCCAGCGCCGCCACAGCCTGAGCGGTGACGGCGCTGGTGCCACAGTGCAGGAATGAGGCCTTCAGTGGGTTGACAGAAAAACCGTCGTCCCGGCAAAGGCCGGGATCCATCACCCGCGTCCGCTATTGCTGAAGTATCAGTGGTGGTGGCGGTGGTGCTTCCTGACGACCTTCGATGGCTTCACATGCTTGCGCGTGCTGACACGCGCGGCCGACGACACCTTGACGGTGCTCGATGCGCGGATTGACGGCGTGCGCAGGGCGGTGCGCTGAACACGTGCTGCGTGCACCACCGGCTCGGCTTCTGCGGTACCGGCCGACATGAAGCGGCGGATATTCAGGGCATCCATCACGCGTACTGACGAGGCGCGCGCGTTCAGCAGCACCAGGGTGGCGTTCTTGCCGGCCGACCGGATGCGCATGATCAGGCAGCGGCCGGCTTCTTCGGTGTAGCCGGTTTTCGACATGCCGATGTCCCAGCCCTTGGCGCCCACCAAACGGTTGGTGTTGTGGTACTCGACGCCGCGGCCGTTGATGTTGATGATGTCTTTCGAGTCAGTCGTGATGCGCGTGATTTCCGGATAGTGCGATGCCGCCGTGGCCATTTTCACCAGGTCGGAGGCGGTGGAACGGTTGTTGGGCGACAGGCCGGTAGGTTCTTCGATGGCGGTCTGCGTCATCTGCAGCGAAGCGATCTTGTTCTTGACGGCGAACTTGAAGGCGCCAATGCCACCCGGATACGTGCGGCCCAGCGAGGCGGCAGCGCGGTTATCGGACGACATCAACGCCAGTTGCAATACGTCGCGGCGCGGGATGGAGGCGCCTACCGGCACGCGCGAGGTGCTGTGCTTGAGCATGTCGACGTCCTTGCTGTCGATCTCGATCTTCTCGTCCATGTCCTGCTTGGCGTCGAGGATTACCATGGCGGTCATCAGCTTGGTCAACGAGGCGATCGGGACAACCGCATTGGCATTTTTTTCGAGCAAAATTTTGCCGGTGCCATCTTCGACAACCAGCACGGATTGCGAGCCGAATGGCACGGCGTACACAGCGGCGGTCGAGAGCGATAGCAGGACGGCGGCGATCAGTTTTTTCATGTTAGGCGAATGTGGGAATGCGGTGAAAACGATATTCGGCTCAAGCGTTTAACATTCGGGCGCCATGCTTGGCGGCGGAGCATCTAACTGGCCGGAAGGCAACTACAAGTGGTGGAAGATACCAGCAAGCTCGGGCGGTGTCTACGGTGCACAAGATAAAAGCCGGGTGATTCAAGAATAAACCCAATAAAAAAAGCCCTGCATCACTGCAAGGCCTCTTTAAAGCTGCTAAGTTCACAATGCAGGTGTATTTACCAAGGTGCAGTGTGCCCTCGAATGGTGCTCCGACGCACTTTATTGTGGCGTGTAGATTTTGTCGAACTCGCCACCGTCGTCGAAGTGTTTCTTCTGGGCGGCGCGCCAGCCACCGAACACCTCATCGACGGTGAACAGAGCGATGGGCTTGTAATTGGCGGCGAACTGTTTCGTTACGGCATCCGAACGCACGCGCATGAAGTGCTTGGCGCCAATGGCCTGGCCGGCGTCCGAATACAGGAAATTCAGATAGGCAGTGGCGGCTTTGCGCGTGCCGCTGCGGTCCACCACTTTGTCGACGACCGCCACCGGCGACTCGGCCAGAATCGAGCTTGGCGGATAGACCACTTCGAAGTTGTCGCCAAATTCGGCGCGCACCAGGTTCACTTCGTTTTCAAATGTCACCAGCGCGTCGCCGATCTGGCGCTGCGTAAAGGTGGTGGTGGCGGCGCGGCCACCACCGTCGAGTACCGGCACATTCTTGAAGATGCGCGTGACCAGCGCGCGTGCCTGCGCTTCGGTGCCGCCTTTTTTCAGTACCGAACCCCAGGCCGCCAGGTAGGTATAGCGCCCGTTGCCCGCGGTTTTCGGATTCGGGATGACCACCTTGACGCCGGGTTTTGCCAGGTCGTCCCAGTTCGCGATACCCTTTGGATTGCCCTTGCGAACCAAAAACACCATCGTCGAGTAATACGGCGCTGCGTTGTTGGGGAATTTTTTGGCCCAGTCCTTTGCCACCAGACCACGGTCGGCCAGCATGTCGATGTCATTGGCCTGGTTCATCGTGACTACCGACGCTGGCAACCCGTCGGCGACGGCGCGCGCCTGCTTGCTCGAACCGCCGTGCGATTGCTTGATGACGACGGTTTCGCCGGTCGCTTTCTTGTATTGGGTGATGAAGGCCGGGTTGATGTCCTTGTACAGCTCGCGGGCGACGTCGTACGAGACGTTCAGCAACTCGGTGTCGGCGGCGTGGGCACAAGGCAAGACGCTGCCGAGGCCGGCCATCAGTGTCAATGAAAACAGGGCGCGGCGCAGCGGGCGGGCAAGGGTGGTCGGCATATTTTTCTCGCTTGTTCGACTGGTGAAGGGTGCCAGCATACTCCGCGATGGCCCGTCCATACAGAACGATTGTTTCGTCATATGCTTAGAGGCAGTCGAGGCTGCTGCGTTGTCGTCTGACGGCGAACCCGGGCGGTCCACAGCGCAGCACGCTGCTTTTGTGTATAGTCGTCCCCTTCGTGACATGCAAGATTATTTTTTACGCCACTTTACTTGCCTTTACGTTCGTCAATGCGCTGTTCTGTCTGGGTTCAACTGTTTCGGGATGTGGATGTCCATGGGTTTCGCTCTTCGTATTGCCGTTGCCGGCGATGAACAATCAGTCTGTGAGCTGCTGCGCCGCGCAATCGCTGAAGGCTGCGCGCCGGATCACCGCGATCAGCCTGACGTGCTCGAGCACTGGCTGGCGAACAAGACGCCGCAGACGGTGCGCGGGTGGATGGCTTCGCCCAGTAACTACATGCTGGTAGCCGACAGTGGCGTTCAGCTGCTCGGCGTTGCCCTGCTGAATCAGGCCGGCAAACTGGCGCTGTGCTATGTCGACCCGGACATGCTGAAACGCGGTGTCGGCCGGGCCATGCTGGAAGCGGTGGAAGTGCAGGCACGCAGCTGGAATATCAGCAAATTGTTTTTGCACAGCCCGGCCAGCGCATCCGGATTTTTTGCCCGCCTCGGTTACGCCGATGGCGGCAAGGAAAAGGCCTGTTACGGTCTCGAATGCGACTTGTACTGGAAACCGCTGAACGGCAAGCCGGGCGCCTGCGCCGCCGATCCTTCCGGCCGCGCGCGCTTTTGCCAGTGCGCCCCCGAATAAAAAGCCGCCGTCCTTCAGCCGAACGCGGCTATTCTGCGGCAAGCTTGCGCTATAGTTAACGCCTTCCGCAACACTACTTAAAGTGCAATGTCTTCACGTAGAGAATTTCTTCAAAAAACCGCCGGCTTGTCCGCCCTTGGACTGACTGGCATCGGCGCGGCCCATGCTGCACTGGCTGATCAGCGCCCGCAATCGGGCCAGCTGGCGGTCGATGTCGATACCACGATGGCGCCACCGCCCGACCTGTTCGATGCTCAGGCGCTGGACATGGATTTCTGGGTCAAACCGCGCACCCTGTCGCTGATCCGCCCGCAAAGTGGCGAGCGTACCAAGGTCCTGTACTGGAAAGATGGCGAGGTCATCGATTCGGCTTACCAGGAACTGTGCCATCTGCTGCGCGATGTGAACGGCAAGGCCAGTGCCCCGATCGACCCGAAGCTGTTTGAAACGTTGTGGGGCACGCAGGCGTTCGTTGCGCGTTATGGCATGGACCGGCCGCTGGAAATCCTTTCCGGTTATCGCACCCCGGCGTCGAACCAGCGCCTGCGCGAAGAGGGCATTCCTGCCGCGCGCCAGTCGCTGCACCTGTCGGGCCGGGCCGCCGACATCCGCATTGCTGCGCTCAATGAAGAAGTGCTGGGGGGACTGATCCGCAGTTTCCGGCAGGGCGGGGTGGGTTTTTATTACCGCTCCGGCCCGCGTGGCGGCTGGATTCATACGGACACCGGCCTGAATCGCACCTGGAAAGGCTGATTTTTCAGCGGATTTGCTTTTATTTTCAGCCTTGCCAAACTTGCGCGATCTTTTGCTGTCTGAGTAAAGGTACCGGCCAGTGCGCCGGTCCTTATCTTGAAGGAGACGGCAATGTCCACCATGAATGCTCCCGCCATCGACCGGCGTCAACTGACCGACCGGCGCGGTGATGTACACGCCCGGATTGGCGGCGCCATCAGTGCGATCGACTACATCGCACTGGCCCTGATGATTGTTGGCGGTCTGAACTGGGCGATGGTCGCCCTGTTCCAGGTCGATGTCGTCGCGTCGCTGTTTGGCGCAGGCACGCCGCTGGCACGGGTCATCTATATTTTGGTCGGCGTCGCAGCCCTGTGGGGTGTCTACCTGGTCGTCAGGCTGGCCAGCAAACATCCGCGACCCTGACGCATTCGTACGGGCGGCCAGTTGCCGCACTCTGTCGCGCGGCGCATCTGCGTCGGTGTCAGCGGAGGAGCATGCGGTTCGGTACATCAGGTTTCGGGCAGCAGGTTCGGAGCATCAGGTTCGGCGCAGCAGGTTCGGGGCATCAGGTTCGGGGCATCAGGTTGGCGCTTCAGGTCGGCGCATCGGGTCGGCACATCGGCGTCGTCTCAACATCGGCAAAATGCCGTAGCATACGGTCTTGTCCGAACCTGTTGCCCTTCTATTGCCATTGATGACCGAATTATCGCCACCACCCCGTTTTCGTCCGCGCCCCTGGACCCCGTTGGAAACCCCGCAGGATGTTGAACTCTGGATCGACGAGCACGACCGCTGCCTGCAGGAGCTGATCGCCCCGGAGGAAACCGGCGTGGGCGTGTGCTTTACGCTGGGCGTTGGCGGAAACATTTACATGCAGACCAGTGCCGATGCCGTGTTGCTTGACGTCGATGCCGACGCAAGCTGGGTTGCTCCGCTGATCACCGCCGCCACTGGTGTCGAGCCGCCGCGTGGCAGTTACTGGGTGCTGCCTGACGATAAATTGATCCAACTGATCGTCGGCCTGTCGAGCCTGGTGGAAAGCACCACGCTTGTCAGCGGCCACCGTTTCGGTGGGCGCGGCGGGTTTCAGATGGGAATACGCTGAGGTTTGCTGCCGCCACGGTGTCACGATTTCCTGGTTTCCTGGTTTCCTGATTTCCTGATTTCGAAGATTTCAAGGATTCAAGGATTCAAGGATTCGAGGATCCACGGATTCGAAGATGCAAGGTTGCCTGGGTTTATCGAACATGAAAAAAGGGACGCTCGCGCGCCCCTTGGTGATCGTTCCATTACCCGGACAACTTACATGTTCGGGTAATTCGGCCCACCGCCGCCTTCCGGGGTAACCCAGACGATATTCTGCGTCGGATCCTTGATGTCGCAGGTTTTACAGTGCACGCAGTTCTGCGCGTTGATTTGCAGGCGGTCGCCACCGGTGTCGGTTTTCACAAATTCATACACGCCGGCCGGGCAGTAGCGCTGCTCGGGACCCGCATACGTTGCCAGATTGACCTCCACCGGGATCGCCGGGTTTTTCAGCGTCAGGTGGATCGGCTGGTCTTCCGCATGGTTGGTGTTCGAAATGAACACCGACGACAGGCGGTCGAACGTCAGCTTGCCGTCCGGCTTCGGATAAACGATCGGCTTGAACGCTGCTGCAGGCTTCAGGCATTCGTGGTCGGCATGCTGGTGATGCAGTGTCCAGGGCGCTTTGCCCTTGAACACGATCTGGTCGATGCCGGTCATGATCGAGCCCAGGTACAGGCCTTTGCTCATCCACGGTTTGAAGTTGCGCGCGACATGCAATTCTTCGTGCAGCCAGGATTTTTCGAAGGCTGCCGGATAGCTGATCAGTTCATCGTGCTGACGGTTTTCGCCGAGCGCGGCAAACGCGGCCTCGGCTGCCAGCGCGCCGGTTTTAATGGCGCTGTGGCTGCCCTTGATGCGGCTGGTATTCAAGAAGCCGGCATCGCATCCGATCAGGGCGCCGCCCGGGAACACTACTTTCGGCAACGATTGCAGGCCACCTGCCGTGATGGCGCGCGCGCCGTACGAAATGCGCTTGCCACCTTCGAAAAAGCCGCGGATAGCCGGGTGGGTTTTGTAGCGCTGGAATTCTTCGTACGGCGACAGATACGGATTCTGGTACGCCAGCCCGACCACGAAGCCGACCGCCACCTGATTGTTTTCCAGGTGATACAGGAACGAACCGCCGTAGGTGCTGTTGTCGAGCGGCCAGCCGGCCGTATGGATCACCAGGCCAGGCTGATGCTTGGCCGGATCGATTTCCCACAGTTCCTTGATGCCGAGGCCGTAGGTTTGCGGATCCTTGTCCTTGTTCAGGTCGAATTTCGCCATCAATTGCTTGCCCAGATGGCCGCGCGAGCCTTCGGCAAACAGCGTGTATTTGGCGTGCAGTTCCATGCCAAGCTGAAACGCATCGGTCGGCTGACCGTGGCGGTTGACACCCATATTGCCAGTCGCAACGCCTTTCACGGAGCCGTCGTCGTTGTACAGGATTTCCGCGGCAGGAAAACCCGGGAAAATCTCCACGCCGGCAGCTTCGGCCTGCTGACCCAGCCAGCGCACGACATTTGCCAGCGAGACGATGTAGTTGCCGTGATTGGTCAGCGCTTTCGGCACCATGAAGCCGGGCGTGGCGTATGACTTGGTCTCGGTCAGGAACAGCACACGGTCTTCCGTGACCGGGGTGTTCAGCGGCGCGCCCAGCTCTTTCCAGTTCGGGATCAGCTCGTTGAGAGCGATCGGGTCCATCACGGCGCCGGACAGGATGTGGGCGCCCAGTTCGCCGCCTTTTTCCAGCACGCAGACCGACACTTCCTTGCCTTGTTCGGTGGCCAGTTGTTTCAGACGGATGGCGGCAGCCAGGCCGGCGGGTCCGCCACCGACGACGACGACGTCGTACTCCATGGCTTCGCGTGGTCCGTATTGTTCTAGTAGATTGGTGGCGTCTGTCGTGTCGTCTGTCATGGTCTCATCATGGGAAAAAAATTTAAGCACGAGTGTGCGGCTTTTTGCCGTCGTTTGCAACACTGCTCGCACCCGCTCTGTGACTTCAGCGCCATTTTACTTACAATCGCAACCGCGCCCCTCGAATACCGGCGAATTGTGTAATGATTGTGTTTTGCAAAGCCATCAGCGCAGCTTGGGAGACAACGTGGGTATTGAAGTCAATTTTGAAGGAAAAATCGCCATGGTGACCGGCGCATCGAGCGGCCTCGGCGCACGCTTTGCCAAGGCCCTGGCCGGCGCCGGCGCCCAGGTCGTGCTGGCGTCGCGCCGCACCGACCGTCTGAAGGAACTGCGCGCAGAAATCGAAGCCGATGGCGGCGCCGCGCACGTGGTGTCGCTCGATGTCACCGACATGGCCAGCATCAAGTCGGCCATTGCCCACGCGGAAACCGAGGCCGGCCCGATCGATATCCTGGTGAATAATTCCGGTGTGTCCACCACGCAGCGCCTGATCGATGTGACTGAAGAGGATTACGGCTACGTCATGGACACCAATCTGCGCGGCGCGTTTTTCGTGGCCCAGCAGGCGGCCAAACGGATGATCGCGCGCGCCAAGGGCGACCCGAAAAAACAGCACCGCATCATCAATATTGCATCGGTGGCCGGCCTGCGCGTGTTGCCACAAATTGGCGTGTATTGCATGAGCAAGGCAGGCGTGGTGCAGATGACCAAGGCAATGGCGGTGGAGTGGGGCAAGTACAACATCAATGTCAACGCCATCTGCCCGGGCTATATCTCGACTGAAATTAACGAAGAATATTTCAATACCGAGCAGGGCAAGAAACTGATCGACCTGCTGCCACGCAAACGTCCGGGTAAGCCGGAAGACCTCGACGGCCTGCTGCTGTTGCTGGCAGCCGAGGAATCGCATTTCATCAACGGCGCGATCATTACTGCCGATGACGGAATGACCGCGCAGTAAAAATGTCTTCGCTAATCGAGCGTGACATAGGCCCCCGCCTCCGCGGGGGTGACGGTTTTAAAACCAACTAAACAAGATTTGACCGAAAGTACTATGACTCCGCCGCCGGCGCGAGGGTGACGATTGTAAAGCCAATAAACGAAGAGCCGTCTTCCCCGCGCAGGCGGGGATCCATGGCACGCCAGTCCTTGTCATTAACACTGGCACCGCCACAATCCTACCGCGTAACGCCCACCAGCTTATGCACCAGCTCGGACGACGTCGACGCGGAAAACTTGCGCATCAGCTTGGCACGGTGCATCTCCACCGTGCGCGGGCTTAGATCGGTCTCTCGGGCAATAATCTTGCTGGTTTTTCCTTCCACCAGCAGCGCGGCAATTTCGCGCTCCCGTGGCGTCAGTTCTGCCGTCACCGGCCGCTTTTCGCTGACATCGTCGAACGTCCACACGCCCGGTCCCAGCGGTATCGTCGAATCGAGTGCGCGGCCGCTGACGTGGCACCAGAACAGCTCGCCGTCACAGCGGCGCATGATGCGCTCGTCCGAGTAGCGTCCGCGCGTATTCATGATGGGAATGATGCGATCGCCCGTGCGCAGAAATTCCGTCAGTGTCGGGTACAGTACCAGGAACGATTTGCCGTCGAGCTCTCCCGGCGCATAGCCGAACATGTCGGTCAGCGCGCCGTTGCAGGACTGGATCACGCGGTCGACCGAGATGCACATGCCCACTGGTGCATGCTGGAAAATCATTTCGTAATCGATGGCGTACGGCGCGTTTGTCTGGCCCAACTCGTCTCCTTTCGGCGGATGATTGTCAAAGGTATTTCTACCGTATTGTGCTTTCAGGCGCGCTATTTTATGCTGCATTTCTACTCTGCGATACACATACACTATAAAAGGGACGGGTATGAATAAAGTTTATCCTGACGCGGCCGGCGCACTGGCTGGCGTGGTGCAGAACGGCCAGATGATTGCGGTCGGCGGCTTCGGCCTGTGCGGTATTCCCGAGGCCTTGATTGCTGCCTTGCGCGACTCCGGCGTGACCGGTTTGACGGCCATTTCGAACAACGCCGGTGTCGACGGTTTCGGCCTCGGCCAGTTGCTTGAGACCCGCCAGATCAAGAAGATGATCGCCTCTTACGTAGGTGAAAACAAAGAGTTCGCGCGCCAGTACCTAGCCGGCGAACTGGAACTAGAATTCACGCCGCAAGGCACACTGGCGGAAAAGCTGCGCTGCGGCGGCGCCGGTATTCCGGCGTTTTTCACGAAGACCGGCGTCGGCACCATGGTGGCCGAGGGCAAGGAGTTGCGCGAATTCGATGGCGAGCAATATGTGATGGAACGCGCGCTGGTGCCGGACGTCGCGCTTGTCAAGGCGTACATGGCCGACCGTGCCGGCAACCTGGTGTACCGCAAGACCGCGCGCAACTTCAATCCGAACGTGGCCACGGCCGGCAAGATCACCATCGTCGAAGTGGAAAAGCTGGTGGAAATCGGTGAAATCGATCCGGACCAGATCCATACGCCGAGCATTTTCGTGCACCGCATCGTGCACAATCCACACCCGGAAAAACGCATCGAACAGCGTACAGTGCGGACCAATTAAAAATAACAACGGAGAACGACATGGCATGGACTCGTGATGAAATGGCCGCACGCGCGGCGCAAGAATTGCAGGACGGCTTTTATGTGAACCTCGGCATCGGCTTGCCGACGCTGGTGGCGAACTATGTGCCCAAGGATATTGAAGTGCAGCTGCAGTCGGAAAACGGCTTGCTGGGCATCGGCCCGTTTCCGCTCGACAGCGATGTCGATGCCGACCTGATCAACGCCGGCAAGCAGACCGTGACAGCATTGCCGGGTTCGGCCTACTTCAGCTCGGCCGATTCTTTCGGCATGATCCGCGGCGGCAAGATCAACCTGGCCATCCTCGGTGCGATGCAAGTGTCGGCACAGGGCGACCTCGCCAACTGGATGATTCCGGGAAAAATGGTCAAGGGCATGGGCGGCGCGATGGACCTGGTGGCCGGCGTCAAGCGCGTGGTGGTGGTAATGGAACATGTGGCCACGGCCAAGGATGGCAGTACATCGCATAAAATTTTGCCGAAGTGTGACTTGCCGCTGACCGGCGTCGGTGTGGTCGACCGCATCATTACCGACCTCGGCGTGATCGATATCACGCCGCAAGGTCTGCAACTGGTGGAGCTTGCACCGGGTGTGACGACAGCAGAGATCGTCGCTGCTACCGGCGCGCCGCTCGACGTAACGCGCCTTTGAATCAGTTCTTTTTGCGGATGGCTGTTGGCGGCCAGTCGTCCTGCGTCCACACGTAGTCCATCTTCACCCACTCGTCTTCTACCGCCCTGGCGGGGCCATCGAGGAAGCGGCATGCCGCCATCGCCGTGCGCGTGGCGCTGTCGAGTTCGGGATGGCCGCTGCCCGCGGTCAGCCTGGTCTCGCGCACACTTCCATCGGGCCGCACCAGCAAACCCAGCGACAGTGTGCCCGTCATGTCGCGTTTGCGCGCGCCCGCAGGGTAGGGCGTCCGCCCGCAGGTGGTCAGATCGATGCGTCGCTGCAATAGGCCGTCGCTGTCCGAGAGCTGCCAGACATACGCCATCTTTTGCCACATCTCTTCCTTCGGTTCGGCTCCCTGCAGCTTGAAGTTGCACTTGGCGAGGGCATCCTGCGCCGCCATATCCAGCGCCTGCGAGCCGCTGCTGGTCTTCACCAGCGTCGCGGCAATGCTGCCATCGGTACGGATCAGGAATTCGAGCATCGTGGTGCCGGTCTCCTCATTGCGAGCGGCCTCGCGCGGGTAGTCCGGGAAGATGCAATGGGCCGTGTCGAGTACCCACGGGAAATTGTCGGCCGCCTGGACAGGCGCGTTGAACAGCGTAAAACACAGCAAGGCCAAGGACATTTTCTTCATCGTGCGCCATCCATTAAACGCAAGAAAGCCGGGCGAACCCGGCTTTTTTGTGTGTCAGTCACTGCAAATATTTATGCAGCTTTCTTTGGGAACAGTTCTTTGTCGTCTTCCATATGCGTCGGATGACGCAGTTGGGATGCCAGACGGTCGTGATCGAGTTCATTTTCCCACTTCGACACAACGATGGTGGCCACGCCATTGCCAATGAAATTGGTCAGTGCGCGGCACTCGCTCATGAAACGGTCGATGCCAAGAATCAGCGCCATGCCGGCCACCGGAATGGTCGGTACCACGGCCAGCGTGGCGGCCAGCGTAATGAAACCTGCGCCCGTAATGCCGGAGGCGCCTTTCGACGTCAGCATGGCGACCGCCAGGATGGTCAGTTCCTGCGTCAGCGTGAGGTCGGTATTGGTGGCTTGCGCGACAAATAATGCTGCCATCGTCATGTAGATATTGGTGCCGTCCAGATTGAACGAGTAGCCGGTAGGAACCACCAGGCCGACAACCGATTTCGAGCAGCCCAGTTTTTCCAGTTTGCGCATCAACGCTGGCAGTGCACTTTCCGACGAGCTGGTACCCAGCACAATCAGCAATTCTTCCTTGATGTAGTTAATGAAGCGGAAGATCGAGAAGCCGGTGTACCAGGCAATGCTGCCAAGAACGACGACGATGAACAGGAAGCAGGTCAGATAGAACGAACCCATCAGCGTGGCCAGCGGGATCAAGGACTTGATACCGAATTTGCCGATGGTGAAGGCCATGGCGCCGAAAGCGCCGATCGGGGCGGCTTTCATGACGATGCCGACCACGCCGAAGATGACGTGCGAGACATCTTCGATGAACTTCGTCACCGGACGGCCGCGCTCGCCGAGCATCGACAGCGCTGCGCCGAACAGGATGGCGATCAGCAACACTTGCAGGATGTCACCCTTGGCGAACGCGTCGAAGAAAGTGTTCGGGATGATGTTCATCAGGAAGCCGACCGTGCTCTGGTCGTGAACCTTCGACGTGTACTGGGCCAGGCCGCTGGTGTCGAGCTTGGTCAGATCGGCATTGAAGCCAGCGCCCGGCTTGACGATGTTGGCGACCAGCAGGCCGATGGCCAGTGCGAAGGTCGAGACCACTTCGAAGTACAACAGTGCCTTGCCGCCAACGCGGCCGACTTTTTTCATGTCCTGCATGCCTGCAATACCGGCAACCACGGTACAGAAAATCACCGGGGCAATAATCATTTTGATCAGTTTGATGAAGCCGTCACCGAGCGGTTTCATCGCGACGGCATCTGCTGGCAAGAAAATGCCCAACAGGATGCCGCAAACAATGGCAAACAACACCTGAACATACAATACTTTATAGAAGGGTTTTTTCATGACGTGGGCTTTGGATGCTGATCGCTGAGTGAAAGTTGAGGCCATGATTACTGAATATGGCCCAGCCCGCTATTGTGGAAAACACCAACGCGGGACGGTCTTTTGTGCTGCATTGCAGCAATAATCACGGCAATGGCTTGCGGTAGATTACGCCACCTTTCATCACCAGCGCCACTTTTTTCAGTGCGCCGATCGACGCGGTAAGGTCGCCTTCGACAGCGATGACATCGGTCAGCAAGCCGACCTTGAGTTCCCCCGCTTCGAAGCCGTTGCCAAGGATGCCGGCGGCCACCACGGTGGCCGCGCGCAGCGCTTCGGTGGGCGTCATGCCGAGTGGCACCAGCCAGTCGAGTTCGCGTGCATGGGTGCCGTGCGCGAACTCGTCCACATCGCTGCCATTGCCGATCGTCACGGCACCTTTCGCGCCAGTGCGAACGCGTGCGCGACCTGCTGCATGGGCGGCGTGGGTGCGCCGCCCCGCACATGTTTCTGGAAATATTCGCCGATCGCTTCCGGTGCGGTAGTCGGCATAGAACTTGATCCAGTCAGCGCCGCGCGCGGACTGTTCGCGCATGGCTTTCGTCGCTTCGTCGACACCTGTGGCGGGCTGGGCGCCGTATGGCAACTCCGGGACGATAGTTGCGCTCGGCCGGGCCGTAACCGTCGCTGGCCACGATGGCGCGCGTGGCCGCCAGCAGGCGCGGTCCGTCGATCACGCCTTCGTCGATGGCGCGCTTGATGCCGACATCGGCGTATCCGGCGCCTTCGGTACCGGGATCGCGCAGCGTCGTAACGCCGGCCTGCTGCTTCGGCGCCGGTGGCAGTGACGACGGTGCCGAGAAGGACGAGTGCGCGGAGTCAGGTCAGCATGAAAAACCTTCATCCATTGTTGGTAAGAATTGCATCATAACGGACTACAACTGTGCTGCCGGAATGGCGAATATCCAGGCAGCAATGTTGTGCGAAATGCATATAAAATCTTTCATGCAATTATTAATTTAGCTTGTCTCAATATAATTTTATAAATAGTATTCATTGGTTCCGTTTCCATTTTTGCAATGGATTCAGCACTCGTGCACCCGGCGGGGAATAGATGGTGTGCAAGACCACTTCAAGCGACCACAAACACAAGGACAGTCCATGGAAATGAATTTATCGCGTCGGCAACCACACAGCACCAGTCCGCACCGTCTGACCCTCCTCGCATTGTGCGCGGCCCTGGCCTGCGCCAGTCCGGCGGCGTTCGCGCAAGCGTCCGCCGATACCGTGGTCAGCCAGCGCGCTGCCCCGTTCTGGCAATCGACATCGGTATCGCTGACTGCAGGTGCTTCCAGCCAGTCCCGCGCGGCTGTCGCCAAAACCCCTGCGCTGCAACTGACGCGCATGCATTCGGCAACGCTCGACCTGGCCGGACTGCAGTCGTTCGCCGCCGGCGCGCCGCTGGAAAGAGCTGGCGCGTCGCTGCGTGCGATGCAGTCCGATTCGTTGACGATTTCGCTCCCGCATCCGGATGGCGGCTTCCGCCGGTTCAGCCTGGTTGAGGCGCCGGTGATGGAAGAGGGCCTTGCGGCGCTGCACCCGGACATCAAGACCTATCGCGGTGTCGGCATCGACGACCCGAAAGCCACGCTGCGCATGGACATCACGCCGCTCGGCCTGCACGCCTCGGTGCGTTCGCCGAACGGCGGCTTCTTCGTCGATCCTTACTATAAAGGCGACACCAGCGTCTACGCCAGTTATGGCCGCGGCGACCTGGTCAACCAGCATGGCCCGTTCAGCGAAAACGCGCTGGGCGACGTGCAGGTGTCGATGTCGCGCAGTTTTTATGCGCCGGCCGACGCCATCGAAGTCAAAGCCAACGGTTTCAAAGCAGGCGCCAGCGTGACGCTGGACGTGCTGGCCGAAGGCACCACGAATGTTGTGCGCACGCTGTCCGCCGTGGCCGACAAGACCGGTGCAGTGAGCGTCACGCTGCCGGGCGGCAGCCTGGGCAACGGTGGCTATGAAGTTGCCGCGCGCTCCGGCGAAATTGCCAGCAGCGCCGTATTCGTCGTCCTCGACGCGGCCGGTTCCCAGGATGCCGTCACCGGCCCGACCCTGCGTACCTATCGCCTCGCGCTGGTGACCGACCCAAGCTACGCCGCGTACTTCGGTGTGCAAAACGTCACCGCCGCCAAGGTCACGCTGGTCAACCGCATCACGCAGATTTATGAAGACGAAACGTCGATCCGCCTGGTGCTGATCACAGGTAACGAAGCACTCAACCTGAACACGGCTGCGCAGATGACCGGCGCGAATGGTCCGTGCGGCGGCAGTGCCTGCTATACCGTCAGCCAGGCAAGTTCTTGCACAAGCGGCACGCTGACCCGCAACCGCGTCGTGGCAGGCCTGCTCGTTGGCGCAGGCAGCTTCGATATCGGCCACATCGCTTTAGGCAACGACGGCGGCGGTGTCGCCCAGCTGGGCGTGGTTGGGGCGAGCGCCAAGGCGCAGGGTTGCACCGGCGTGCCAACGCCGGTGGGTGACTTCTTCGCGGTCGACTACACGGCCCACGAAATGGGTCACCAGTTCGCCGCCAACCATCCCTTCAACGGCGTCAGCGGCAGCTGCTCGGCCGGTAACCGCAATGCGGCTACATCGGTGGAGCCAGGCAGTGGTTCGTCGATCATGGCGTACGCCGGCATCTGTGGCTCCGACGACCTGCAGGCGCATAGCGATCCGTACTGGTCGCAGCGCAGTTTCGATGAAATTACGACTTACACGTCGAGCGGCGAAAGCACCCTCAGCGAGATCCAGCAAAGCGCGCTGATTGGCTACACCGCCAATGGCGCGCAATACCGGATCAGCTTCAACGGCCAGCTGTCGGCGCCGATTGTCCGCGGCACCAACAATTCCGTTGCCGGCATCAAGGCAGCAATCGAAGCCATCCCGGGCTGGCCATCGGGCGGTACGGTGACGGTGGGCTCCCTGACCGACACTGGCTACACCATTACTTTCGGCGGCACGCTCGCTGGCGTGAATGTGCCAAACCTGCAAATCGTCAGCGCAAGTGCGGGTGTGTCCGGGTACATCAATGACATCACGTCTGGTGGTCTGACCGCCCGGGGCGGTGCGGCCACGCAAACCGGTAACAGCATTCCGGTGGTCAGCGCGCCTGCCAGCTACACCATCCCGGTACGCACGCCGTTCACACTGACCGGCAGCGCCACCGATGCCAACGACCAAAGCCTGACCTACATGTGGGAGCAGAACGACCGCGGCGCCGCGACTGGCACGGGCCTGATCGCCCAGCCGAAAACCAACGGCCCGCTGTTCCGCCAGTTCGGCACGCAGGCACTGGTCACCAGCACGGCCACGCTGCAGTACAACTCGCCGGGCGAAAACGTCGTTACTGGCAATCCGAGCCGCACGTTCCCGGACATGGTGCAGATCCTGGCGAACAACACCAATGCCGAGACTGGCCTGTGCCCAACTGCGGCGACCCCGCCAACCGTTGAGCAGATCGCCTGCTTCTCCGAGTTCCTGCCAACTTCGGCCTATGTCGGATTTGCAGGCACCAACGCCAGCCCGGCGTCGCTGAACTTCCGCTTGACCGTGCGTGACGGCCATGGCGGCGTCGGCAACGCTGCCACGAAAGTGGTCCTGGCAACCGGCGCGGGTCCGTTCCTGGTCACCGCACCGAACACGGCAGTGACGTTGAATACCGGCGTGCAGACCGTCACCTGGAGCGTGGCCAACACCAATGTGGCGCCGGTGAATGCCGCCAACGTGAAAATCTCGCTGTCGACCGATGGCGGCCTGACTTTCCCGACAGTCCTGGCGCAAAGCGTGCCGAACACCGGTAGTGCCAGCGTCACGATTCCGGCCGTTGCCAGCACCACGGCGCGGATCAAGATCGAAGCGGTGGGCAATGTGTTCTTCGACGTGTCGAACACCAACTTCACGCTGGAAGTGCCGGTGGTCGTGCCACCGCAGCCAGTGGCCGGTGACGTGGATGGCAACGGCGTCGTCAATTGCGCCGATTACAGCATCGTCAAGGCCGCGTTGAACAAGCGCCTGGGCCAGGCTGGCTACGATGCGCGCGCCGATGTGGTTGTCAACAATCTCATCGACGCCCGTGACCTCGCTTTCATGAAAGCGCAATTGCCAGTTGGCACTGCTTGCAACTAAGCGGTCGGTAGCCTCCATTGCCGGCCGGGTGCGTGCATCCGGCCGGCTACCTCATCGAATCAGGAGAAATACATGTTTGCTTTGAAAAAAATTATTACCGCCGCCACACTGACATTTGCTGCCGTGACGGCCCAGGCGGTGCCGACGTTGACGTTCTCGGCGCCGACGGTTACCACCGGCTCGTCGGTTGACGTAAGCGTGCTGGTGTCGGATGTTACCGATCTGTCGACTTACAGCCTGTCGGTGGGCTACGACGCGAGTTTGTTGGCGTTCAGCAGCATCGCTGCCGGTTCATTCCTGGGTGCGGCCGCCGACACGGACTTTTTCGTCATCAATGCAACGAGCGGCACGCTGGGCGGCATTTTTGGGCTGACATTCGCCTCGACCGGTGCGACCGGCAGCGGCACGCTGTTTACCATTCGCTTCGATACGCTGGCAGCCGGTTCGGCGTTTCTGAATTTCAGCAATCTGCTGTTTCTGAACAGCAACCCGAGCGGCTTCGGCGATATCGATGTCACCGGCATCAACGGCGCCGTGTCGATCCTGCCAGTCGTCATCGTCCCGCCAGGCACCGACGTACCGGAACCTGCCACCTTGCTGTTGCTGGGTGTCGGTGGCGCCGCCGTCATGATGCGCCGCAATGGTGCGAAAGCACTGAAACAGGCCGCGTAGTCAGGTGGACAGGTCCTGCACCGACTGGGCTATCCCCATCTCGACATCGTGCAGGAACGCCGCTCCCCGCGGCGACAGGGCAATGCCGGGCACTGCCAGTTCGACCAGGCATGACAGCGCCTGGCGGAACCATTCCGTATCCGTGCCCATCAGCGGCAGCGCGTGCGCGTCGATCAGGTAGTGCACCGCGCGCGTCAGCAGGGCGGTATCGCGCCCGGCGCTGGTCACCAGCAACGCGAAGTCGGCCGCTTCCAGCGCGAAGCGGCCGGCCAGCGTTTCCAGGATGTCGCGCGAGATGTTGCTTGAGATGTTGCTCGAAATGTTGCTCGAAATGTTGCTCGAGATTCGCGGCTGGCTGGCCGCCAGCACGATATGGGCGAGTTCTGCGCAGGCTTCGCGCAGGCCGGGAATCTCGATGGCGTCGATTGCTTCTGTCATGCTCTTCCTTTCACTGGAAGCGGCATGATAGCCGAGTGCGCCAGCGCCCGCGCGGCGCGCAGTGTGCGACATTATGTCATTTCCCAGTTGGTCATCTGGCGCCGCTCCGCGCTGCTGAGCAGCGCGCTGCAGCCGTCGCCATCGGTGCGCCCGAGGACCAGGCGCCCGCCGATATACAGGCGATACGGGCGCCAGGCAAGCGGTGCGTCGCTGTCGCTGGCATAAAAGCGGATGACAGCGTCTTCAAGGCCTTCCGGCACGACGGCACGCGCGCGGGCGAGCGGCAGGGCGCCTGTTTCCAGCGTTCCGGCATCGAAAGGTGCGTGATCTTGCGCATGCATATTGTCTCCTTCCACCAGGATCAAACTGCGAATCTAGCTTTCAGGGTAGGCACCGTTTTGATCCAGCGCAAGCTCAGGCACAGCAGTCCGATCCGCATCCGGACAGTGCAGGGGCGTCAGACTGGTAGAATCGTGTTTTAGCCATTGGAGAGCGCATGTCTTCAGCTGCCACAAGCGCGACGATCGAGAGCGTGCAATGCAGCTCCGTCGCCGGACTGCATCGTATTGCCTACAAACAATGGGGCGATCCGTCCAATCCGCGCGTCCTGGTGTGCGTGCATGGCGTGACGCGCGTCAGCGACGATTTCGATGCGCTGGCGCAGTCGCTGTGCACCGATTACCGCGTGATCTGCCCCGATATTGCCGGCCGCGGGCGCTCGGACAAGCTGGCGCTGGCCGGTCTCTACACGGTGCCGCAATACGTCGCCGACATGGTTACGCTGATCGCCCGCGTCACCAATGTGCCTGGCAGCGATGGCACGGTGGACTGGTTCGGCACGTCGATGGGCGGCCTGATCGGCATGGTGCTGGCGTCCTTGCCCTCAAATCCCATCCGCAGGCTGGTCCTCAACGATATTGGCCCGATCATCGATCCGGTCGCGCTGGCGCGGATTGGCGACTACATCGGCCAGGATCTCAGCTTCACGAGTTTTGAAGAAGGCGCTGCTTTCGTGCGCGCTGTGTCGGCCTCGTTCGGGCCGCACTCCGACGCCGAGTGGCGCAAACTGGCGGCCGATGTGTTGCGGCGTGGCGTCGATGGTCTGTGGCGGCGCCATTACGACATGGCGCTGGCCGAATCGTTCAAGGCCGCCACGCCAGCCACAGCCGAACGCGACGAAGCGGCATTGTGGGGCGCCTACGATGCCATCACGTGCCCGACATTGCTGGTGCGCGGGGCCGACTCCGATTTATTATCCGCCGCCACTGCGCAAATGATGACGCAGCGCGGACCCCGCCCGCAGCTGGTTGAAATTCCTGGCGTCGGCCACGCGCCGACGTTCATGCAGCCCGACCAGATCGCCATTGCGCGCGCCTTTTTGCTCGACCTTTAATTGCATTGAAAGACACCATGGAAATCACCCGACTGCACCCTGGCAAACGCCTGTCCGAAGCTGCCATCCACAACGGCACCGTCTACCTGGCCGGCCAGATCGCCGAAGACACCACGCAGGACATTGGCGGCCAGACCCGCGAGGTGCTGGGGCATGTCGACCGTCTGTTGAACGAAGCCGGCAGCGATAAAAGCGCCATCCTGATGGTGCAGATTTTCATCAGCGACCTGGCCAACTTTGCCGGCATGAATGCCGCGTATGACGATTGGGTCGCAGTCGGCAATGCGCCGCCACGCGCGACTGTCGAAGCGAAGCTGGCCAATCCCGCGTGGCTGGTCGAAGTCGTCGTCACCGCCGCGCAGCTTTAAATGGTATCGATCGCTGCCCTCGGCGACGCGCGCCAGCAGCTCACCGAGGGCCTCACCCTCGACGACAGCGCGCGCGTGCAGGAAGTGCTCGAGTTCGTCAGCGAAGCGTATGGCGAGCGCGTCTGTGCTTCGGGCGAAAATGCGCTGGCGTTTTCGCTCGGCGTGGCCGGCACGCTGGCGTATCTGCGCAGCGATGCGCCCACCCGCATGGCCGGCCTGCTGTTCGAACTGGCCGTGATGGAGCCGGCCGAAGGCGCCACCTTCGAACACCGCTTCGGCCTCGAAGTGGCGGACCTGGTCGGCGGCGTGCAGCAGCTGATACGCCTGCGCGACCTGACCGTCGGCCACCAGGCAGTGGGGCGTGGCAAGAATGCGGCGCACGACGCCGTGGCGCAAGTGGAAACGCTGCGCAAGATGCTGCTGGCGATGGCCACCGACATGCGCGTGGTACTGGTGCGCCTGGCGTCCTGCGTGACCACGCTGCGCTATTTCGCCGAACATAAACGCTTCGACGACGTGACGTCCGCGTACGGGCGCGAGGTGCTCGATCTGTACGCGCCGCTGGCCAACCGGCTCGGCATCTGGCAACTGAAGTGGGAACTGGAAGACCTGTCGTTCCGCTTCCTCGAGCCGGATACCTACAAACGCATCGCGAAGATGCTGGAAGAAAAGCGGATGCTGCGCGAAGGCTTCGTCGCGTCGTCGATCGCCCGCCTGCAGCGCGAACTGGCGGCAGCCGGCGTCAAGGCCGAAGTGTCCGGGCGGCCCAAGCATATCTACAGCATCTGGAGCAAGATGCGCGGCAAGGAACTCGATTTCACGGCGCTGTACGATGTACGGGCGTTCCGCGTGATCGTGGAAGACGTGAAGAGCTGCTACACGGTGCTGGGGCTGGTCCACAATATCTGGACGCCGATCCCCCACGAATTCGACGACTATATTTCACGTCCCAAACCGAACGGCTACCAGTCGCTGCACACGGTCGTGGCGGCAGAAGATGGCCGGCCGCTGGAAGTGCAGGTGCGCACGCGGGAGATGCACAATTTCGCCGAGTACGGCATTGCGGCGCACTGGCGCTACAAGGAAGAAGGCGGCTCGAATTTCAAGGGTCAGAAGTACGATGAAAAAATTGCGTGGCTGCGCCAGCTGCTGGCCTGGAAGACCGACGTCACCGTCAGCGTCGCCAAGCCGGAACAGGCGCAGAAGGAGTGGGTGGAACAATTAAAAGCCACAGCGCTGGACGACCGTATTTTCGTGCTGACGCCGCAGGCGCGCGTCATCGAACTGCCGCAGGGCGCCACGCCGATCGACTTTGCGTACCACCTGCACAGTGAAGTGGGCCACCGCTGCCGCGGCGCCAAGATTGATGGCGCGATGGTGCCGCTGAATACGCCATTGAAAAATGGCCAGACCTGCGAAATCATTACTGCCAAGGGCGCGCCGGGCAGTGCCGGGCCGTCGCGCGACTGGCTGTCTGCCGGTTACACGGTCAGCACGCGCACGCGCACGAAAATCCGGGCGTGGTTCCATGCGCTCGATATGCAGGAAACGCTGTCGCAAGGCCGCGCGCTGGTAGAAAAGTCGCTGCAGCGCGAAGGCAAAACCGCGGTCAATCTGGAGGCGCTGGCGCATAAACTGGGCTTCCCCACTGCCGACGAATTGTTTGTCGCTGTCGGCAACGAGTTGTTCAGCCTGCGCCATGTCGAACAGGCGCTGCGCGAAAGTGCCGAGCCTGCGCCCGTCGATGAAAGCGCGGTGATCAACAAGAGCCGCGCGTCGAGCGTGGAACAGGGCGCCAAATCGGGCGTGCTGGTGGTGGGCTCGGAAGGATTGCTGACCGTGCTGGCCAAGTGCTGCAAACCGGCGCCGCCAGACGGCATCGTCGGCTTTGTCACGAAAGGCAAGGGCGTCTCGATTCACCGCGCCACCTGCAAAAACTTTGCCGAGATGCGCGCCAAGTCGCCCGAACGCGTCATCCAGACGGCGTGGGGCGGGGCCGTCTCCGACACGGTGTATCCGGTCGACCTGTTCATTCTGGCGGGCGACCGCCAGGGCCTGCTGCGCGATATTTCCGAAGTATTTTCGCGGGAAAAAATCAACGTCATCGGCGTCAACACGCAAAGTACCAAGGGCCAGGCACGCATGGTGTTCACCGCGGAAATCGGATCGACCGCGCAATTGAACAAGGCGCTGAGCGAGATCCGCGAAGTGCAGGGCGTGCAGGAAGCGCGGCGCCAGTAACACGATGGCGTCGCTTATCCACATGAAACCACGCCTGATCGGCCTGCACCTGCTGCGCTACCTGCACAGCTGGTGGGCCACGCTGCACCTGGGCGCGATTGCACTGGTGATGGTCGTGTCGCCATCGACGTACGGCCGCGCCCAGCGCCGTGCCACCGCGCGCTATATTTATGGCAGCACGTGGCAGGTGCTGCCGTGGTTCACGTTGCTGGCAGCCGTGGTGTCGCTGGTGATCATCCGCATCGTCGTGGTGACCGCTTTCAGCTACGGTCTGTCCCGCTACGCACTGGAGATGGTGGTGCGCGTGCTGGTGCTCGAACTGATCCCGTTGTCGGCTGCGCTGTTCGTCGCGCTGCGCGCCAGCATGAGCTTTGACGCGACCGCGTATGGCCTCACGGAACGTAGCGCCAGTGTCGGCAAACTGCGCCAGCTGCGCACCGACCTCGCGCCCCTGGTCATCGCGCACGCGTTTGCCGTGCTCAGTCTGGCCATGGTCACCAGCTGCACGGTGCTGGTGCTGGCGTACGTGAACCTGTACGGCCTGTCGCCGTGGGGCGTGCTCGATTACACGCGTACCGTTGGCCGCGTGTTCGACCCAATCGTCACGGCGGGTTTTCTGATCAAGACGGTACTGTTCGGGATGGCGGTGGCGGTGATCCCGATTGCCGCCATGCTCGATCTGCAGCGTCATCCGCGCCCGGTGTCGTCGTCGGTGCAGCCGGGCGCGGTGCGCCTGTTGTTCGTGCTGCTGCTGATCGAAGCCGGCTCGCTGGCCCTGAAATATATTTAATGGACACCCATGACTGACGCTGTTATCCCACCTTCCGATGAACCCGCCCATGTCGAAGCCAAGGCCGTCGCGCTGCTGCTGTTAATGGCGGCGCTGGTGGTCGGCTTCGTGCTGTTTGTGATGTACGCGCGCGGCGTCTTCGAACCAACCCAGCGCCTGATCCTGGTGGCGGAAGATTCGGAAGGTGTCATTCCCGGCATGGATATGAGCTTCGCCGGCTTTCCGATCGGGCGCGTGCAAAAGGTTGAACTGGACGCCGAGGGTAAAGTAAACATCCTGGTCGACGTGCCGAAAAAAGATATCCGCTGGCTGCGCGTTTCCAGCGTGTTCACGGTGGAGCGCAGCATCGTGGGCGAGACCCGCATCCGCGCCTATTCCGGCATCCTGACCGATCCGCCGCTGCCGGAGAATGCCCGCCGCACTGTGTTGCGCGGCGACGCCGCCGCGGAAATTCCACGCCTGATGGCCACCGCGCGCACGCTGCTGGAAAACCTCGAAACCATGACGCGCGACGGCTCGCCGATCAACGACAGTCTCACAAATATCCGCACCGTCACCGGCACGCTGGGCGGCAAGTACGGCTTGCTGGGCGGCGCGCTGGGCGGCGACGAACAGGCGCGCAAACTGATGCAGACGCTCGACAATGTGAACAAGATTCTGGCCAGCGCCGACCAGCGCCTGTTTGCGAAAGGCGGTGTTGTCGACGATACGCAAGCAGCCGTGGTGGCGCTGCGCGGCGTGCTGGAAGATGCGCGCGGCAGCCTGAAAAAAGTCGATGCGGTGCTGGTGGAAGCGCAGGCGGTGGGGGCAAATGCGCGCGTCGCCACGCAAGACCTGGGCAGCCTGCGCGGCGAAGTCGACGCCAGCCTGCGCAAGGTGAACCGGCTGGTCGAAGAAGTCAATCGGAAGTGGCCATTCAAACCAAAAACTACCGAGGTCAAGCTGCCATGAAAATTTTTCTTTCCATGCTGGCCGTGGTGCTGGCCGGCTGCGCCAGCGGCCCGGCCGCGCCTTCATGGCAGCTGGATTCCCGGTCGGCGCTGGAAGGTTTTACCGACGCCTATTTGAAAGGCGACAGCAGCGCGGCGCGCAGCGAGTTCGCGCGCGCGCGCAGCGAAACTGCGGCTACCGGCGACGCGGTCGCGGTGGCGCAGGTGGAACTGGTGCGCTGCGCGGCACAAACGGCCAGCCTGGATGTCGACGCGTGCAGCGGTTTCACGGCGCTCGCTGGCGATGCCACCGCAGCGCAGCGGGCATATGCCGACTACCTCGCGGGACGCTGGACTGGTTTGAATGTGACGCTGTTGCCAGAGGCGCAGCGCGGCGTGCCATTGGCGTCGATTGCCGATCCGCTGTCACGCCTGGTGGCTGCCGGCGCTGCGCTGCGCGCCGGTACCCTGACGCCGGAAGGTATTACGACGGCCACCGACACCGCATCGCAACAGGGCTGGCGCCGGCCGTTGCTGGCGTGGCTCGGTGTATCGATCCAGCGTGCCGAGGCGCTGGGTGACGCCGCCGAAGTAGCGCGCCTGCGCCGGCGTGTGGCGCTGGCGCAGCCGTGATCAGTCAGCGCATGCAGCGTTGACTTTTGCACGTTTTCCCACGGTCAGTGCGCCGAGCAGATTACAAACGATGACAAGCCATTACAAGCCGGCTGCCTTTTCGATCAGATTGGCAATTTCCTGGGGATGCGACATGAGCGTCAGGTGGCTGCCCTTGACTTCAATCGTCTGCGCCTTCATGCGCCTGGCCATAAAGCGTTCGAAGTCCGGGTTGATTGTGCGGTCCTCGGTCGACACGGCGTAGTAGGAAGGCTTGCTGCGCCACGCCGCCTCGGTGGTACGGGCGGCAAAGATCGACTGCGATACCTGTCCCTGCACGGCGTACAGCATTTTTGCCTTGACCGTATCCAGGTCGCCCGCAAAGTCGTGGAGGAATGCCTTTTCACCCAGCTGGGCAAAACCGTCAGCCGATTTGATCAGGCCGGCGCCGGCCGGCGCTGCCGGAAACCGTGCTGCCAGGGCGGCGTAGTCTTCGCCGGCATCCGGACCACGGGCGGCTACGTACACCAGCGCCGATACCTTCGGATCGATGCCCGCCTGCGAAATGACCATGCCACCATACGAGTGCCCTACCAGCACCGTGGGTCCATCCTGCATTGCGAGGACGCGGCGGGTCGCTTCGACATCATCGGCCAGCGCCGTCAGCGGATTTTGCACGGCGGTGACATGCAGGCCCGCCTGTTGCAGCAGCGGGATCACTTCGGCCCAGCTGGATCCGTCGGCGTACAGGCCGTGCACGAGCACGATATTTTTGGCGACGACTGCCGCCTTCTGGACTGGCGCGCCTTGTGCAAAGGCACCGCTGGCAAGGAGGAAGGTGCTGGTGATAACAGTGGAAATCAGCTTGCGGGTCATGACGATTCTCGTGTGTGGTTGGGATGACTGCCATGGTGAATCCTTCCGGCTGACGGGAACATGACGTCGACATGACAGTAAAGTAATGCGCGGCGCCTGGCGATGGGAGGACAATGCGGCAGGGAGAATCGCATGCGAATACTGATTGTGGAGGACGAACCAAAAACCGGTGCATACCTGCAGCAGGGTCTGAATGAATCCGGCTACGTGACCGACCTGGCCACGAATGGCCTGGACGGCCTGCACCTGGCGCTCGAGCAGGATTACGAACTGGTGCTGCTCGATGTGATGCTGCCGCGGATGGATGGCTGGACGGTGCTGCGGCGCCTGCGCGAACAGCGCGACACGCCGGTGTTGTTTCTGACTGCGCGCGACGATGTGACCGACCGCCTGCAGGGGTTCGGTCTGGGTGCAGACGACTACCTGGTCAAGCCGTTTTCATTCGCCGAACTACTGGCCCGGATCAAGGCCCTGTTGCGGCGCGGGCCAGTGCGCGAGATGGATATCATCGCGTTTGACGGCCTCAGGATCGATGTGCTGCGCCGGCGCGTCGCGCGCGATGAACAGCGGATCGAACTGACGCCGAAGGAATACGCCTTGCTGCACCTGCTGGCGGTGCGCCATGGCGAAGTGCTGTCGCGTACGCTGATCGCGTCCCAGGTCTGGGACATGAATTTCGACTCCGACACGAATGTCGTCGACGTGGCCATGCGGCGCCTGCGCGCGAAGCTTGACGATCCATGGACCGAAAAACTGCTGCACACGGTGCGTGGCATGGGTTACGTCCTGGAGTCGCGCAAATGACGACGCATCGTCCATGGTCCATCACGGCGCGCCTCGCCCTGGCGTTTGCCGGCATCGCGGTGGCGTGTTTCTGCGCGGTCGGCGTTTACCTGTACCTGGCCCTGCACAGCCAGATGTCACAGCGCGATGATGCAGAATTGCTCAATCGTGCGAGCGTGCTGCGGCATGTGCTGGCGCGCCAGGACAGCCCGGCTGCAGTCGGGGCGCTGCCGGACCTGGCGCTCAATACGGTGTTCGGCCAGACCGGACTCGCATTGCGGGTCGAAACGCCGGACCTGCGCATTCTCGCCGCGACGCCCGAAGCAGCGCCGCCAGTGGAAGCCGCGCTGGTGCCGGTGGGACGGGAACCGGCGCTGGCCGATATCCACAATGGCAGTGCCGGGTCATCGCGGGTGCTCGGTCTTCTGGCCAGCACCGGCGACGGCAGCACGGTGCGTGTGATTCTGGCGCGCCGCCGTTCAGATCGCCTTGCCATCCTGCGCCGCTATGTTCCCGACCTTCTGGCGGCGCTGCTGGCCGGAACCTTGATCGCCACGGCGTTTGGCTACTTTGCCGTCCGCCGCGGTATGGCGCCGCTGCGCCTGGTGATCGGGAAAGCCAATGAAATCTCTACCAACCGGCTGCGCGGCCGCCTGCAAACCGATGACGTCCCGGCTGAACTGCGCGCACTCGGCGCGGCTTTCAACGCGATGCTCGACCGGCTCGAGGAAGGCGTCCAGCGCCTGTCGGGTTTTGCCGCCGATCTCGCGCATGACCTGCGCACGCCCATCAATACGCTGATGGTGGAAACCCAGGTGGCGCTGTCGCGGCCGCGCTCTCCCGAACAGTACCAGGCGGCGATGGCGTCGAATATCGACGAGTACGAGCGGATCGGCCGGATGATCGAAAACACGCTGTTCCTGGCGCGCGCGAACAGTGCCCAGCTCGCGGTCAAGCCGGTGACGCTCGACCTGGATCAGGAGCTGGGGCGGATTGCCGACTACTTCGAAGGCGTGGCTGAAGAAGCTGGCGTACTGCTGAAAGTGGAGGGCGTCGGTGCCGCACTACAGGCCGATCCGATCCTGTTTCAGCGCGCGGTGAGCAACCTGGTCTCGAACGCGATCCACCACAGCCGGCCTGGTGGTGTCGTCGTCATCGACACAGCAGCCTCTGGCGCCGCAGTGCGTGTGACGAACGACGGCGACGCGATCGCGGCCGACAAACTGCACCTGGTCTTCGAGCGTTACTACCGCAGCGATCCATCGCGTAACGGTACCGTGGACGGCGCCGGCCTTGGCCTCGCGATCGTGCGCGCGATCATGGCGCTGCATCGCGGCAGCGTCACCGTCAGCAGTGCCGGCGGCAAGACTTCCTTCGAACTCGTCTTCCCCGCAGCAATTCACGCACCCGGCTGACCGGGCCAGCGCGTTTCGGTCGCTTTTCGGCCGCGTTTCGCCTGGAGGCTGGCGAGGCGCCAATGGATCTTTTTAAAATAGAAGCACTGCCACACCGGACGTGCCGATGCGGCAGCACTTACTGTACGGTGGCGTGGCTGGCAGGGGTGAACACCAGATCTGTAAAGTCGAAGCTGGAATCGGTACTGGCAGAGATGGGCGCCATCTTCATGCGCTCGATGCTGCCGTCCAGTTTCAGCGAAAAGCTGACGTAGGCATCGGCGTTGAGGGCGCGTTCGTTCCAGTGGACGATAAAGGTATCGTGCTGGTAATGCTCCAGGACGCCTGTCATGTCAGGCGTCCTGGAGAAACTGAGCGTTTGTTTGCCGGCCACCGTTGCGATAGTGGCAGTGCCATACCATGGGTCGCGGTAGTCGCCATCGTAGGCAGCCAACGCCAGCGATGGGGTGGATCTGGCCACTGCCGGGGCGGTGGTCTGCTCGTCCTCCCGGCTATTTTTGGCCACCACGTCGATCCAGTCGGTCGGGGCCAGGCCGAGGTAACGATCGATGAGGCGGTATCTCAGCGCGGTCAGTGCAGGTCCGCTGTCGGTGTTGGTCAGGATCGCAATGCCCAGGTTCGCCGACGGCACCAGCACCACGGTTGAAAACGCGCCGAATTGCCAGCCGCGGTGCGAGACCAGCTTGACGCCCTGGTAGTCGCGCAGGTCGAAGCCCAGGCCGTATGCGGCAAAGCGCGACTGGGTCGCCGCGAATGGCGCCTTCGGGGTGGTGACACGCATCGTCGTTTGCGGCATGAACAGTTCACTCACCTGCGCGGCGCTGATCAGGCGGCGCTCCTTGCCGTCCGCGCCAGGCGCGGCCAGCCGGCCGCCGTCGAGCAGCATGGTCATCCACTTTGCGATGTCGTTGGCGCTCGTGCTGATGCCCATCGCGCCGGCTGCGTTCGCCATCGGCATCTGCTTGATCACAGTCAGCCTGCCATCGACATTGCTGTGCGGGGCAGACCGGTTCACGAACCGCTCGTGGTCGGCCAGGCTGGTCGTGGTCCGGGTCATGCCCAACGGTGCGAGCAGACGTTTGCGTACGGCTGTTCCCCACGGCTCCCCCGTCACCTCGGCGACGATCTTGCCGGCGACGATATAGGGCAGATATTCATAGGTAAAACCGCTGCGGAACCCGGTCACCTGTGGCAGGAAACGCAGCTTGTGCACTATTTCATCGGTGCTGAAAGTCGATGAGGGCCACCACATCAGGTCGCCCGCGCCTTCACCGAGTCCGCTGCGATTGGCGAGCAGGTCGCGGATCGTCATTGTCCGCGTAACGTACGGGTCGGACATCTGGAAGTCGGGGAGGTATTTCGTCACTGGATCGTCCCAGCCGAGCTTGCCCTCGTCGACCAGGGTCGCCAGCGTGGCCGAGGTGAACGCCTTGGAATTGGCAGCAATCTCGAACAGCGTCTGGCCATCGACTGGCGCGGCCTCTCCCAGCTTGCTGACGCCAAAACCACGCGCCGCCAGCACCCGGCCGTCCTTGACAACAGCGATGGCGATACCGGGCACGTCAAACAGCGCCATCACCCGGTTGACATCGGCCGCCGTGTCGCGCGTGTGCGCTGCATCGGCCATTGCGCTGACAGAATCGCCTGGCGCGGGGGCTGCCTGGGCCAGGGTGGTGGCACTGCCAAAGATCAGCAGCAGTGCGACAGCGTATCGACTGTGCTGGCGCGAACGGATACAAAATTGCATGTTTTGACCTGTTAAAGTTTTTAGAATCAAGCACGACTGACGCCGTGCTCTGCAGCCGTTCTACAAAGACTGTCCCAGCCGTCGTTCAAGTTCGCCCCGGTAAGTGCGGCTCACGCGCCGTCGCGCGCCGTCCTTCATCACCACGTCAAATTCTCCATGCGACAGTGGTTCGAGTTGCGCAATGCTGTCGATGTTGACGATCACGGAGCGGTGCACCCGTACATAACGCTGTGGGTCCAGTTGCGCTGCGAGTTCGCCCAGCGCCATCCGGTGCAGGATCTGCTTGTCGCCGGTATGCAAAATGACGTGAACGCCCGCGCTTTCGATCCAGTCGATATCGGCCACCCGCACCAGTTGCGTGGCGCGTGCCGACTTGACGATGAGCCGGTCCGGCCACGCCAGCGGTGTCGGCGCTGGCGCCGACTGCGCGGCCAGCATGCGGATCAGGGTTTCGCTGAAAGTACGCAGCTGCCGGTCCGCCAGCTGCAACCTGGCGCGCGCCATCGCCGCCTGCATGCGCGCATCGCTGAACGGCTTGAGCAGGTAATCGAGCGCATTCGCCTGGAACGCGCTGATCGCATGCTGGTCGTATGCGGTGACGAAGATGGTCAGCGGCAGCCGCGCCGGGCCGACGGCGGCGATGACTTCCAGGCCTGTCAGTTCCGGCATCTGCACGTCAAGCAGAAGCAGGTCCGGCCGGTGCTCGATGATCATCTGCACCGCCATGCGCCCGTCGCTGGCCTCCAGTATTTCGTCGACGTGCGGATCTTCGCGCAGCAGGTCCGCCAGCCGCCGGCGGGCGGGCGCTTCATCGTCGGCGATCAGTACGCGCATCGGCCGGACCGGCACCTGACCCGATGGTTCAGGCTGCGGCATGGGCCACCTCTTTCAGTCGCAGCGGGAGGCGCAGTGCGACCTGCACGCCGCCTTCGGGATGGTTGGCGATGGTCACCGTGGTGGTGCCCGGCGCATGAAAGCCGGCCAGGCGCTCGCGCGTCAGGCGCAGGCCTAGACCGGCCTGGCGCCGGGAATCTGGCGTCGGGTCGCGCGGATGGTCGTGGGACAGTTCATCGGCCCAGCCCGGTTGCCAGTCCGGCGCAAGGCCAACACCGTTGTCACGCACAACGATGTCGAGAATGCCCTCCCTGCACTGCGCGGTGACGGTAATGTCGCCGCCGGCGGCGCGCTGCGAGATGCCGTGCCGGATGGCGTTTTCCACCAACGGCTGGATGAAGAGGCTGGGCACTGCCGCGTGCAGCGCGTCCGGCGCAATGTGAAGCGTCACGCGCAGCCGGTCGCCGAAGCGGATTTTCTGGATCGACAAGTACAATTCGAGAAATGCCAGTTCGTCGGCCAATGCAATTTCGTCGCGGCTTTTCGGGTCCAGCGACAGGCGCAACAGGTCGCCCAGGTGTTCGATCATCTGGCGCGCCAGCTGCGGTTCTGCCTGCACTTGGGCCGAGATGGTGTTGAGTGTATTAAAGAGAAAGTGGGGATCGAGCTGCAGCCGCAGTGCGTTCAGGCGTGCCTCCGTGTAGTTGCGCTCCATGCGCTCCATGCGCAGTTCGGCTGCCATTTGCAAGCGATGCGACTGCAAGGCCCACCAGCCGCCGAGGATTAAAAAGTACACCAGCATGGCCCACAAAATGCCACCGCTGCCGGCGCCATCGAGTTCGGACAGGTTGCCCAGCCGCTCCCACGATGTCATGCCCAGCAATGCCGCCAGCAGCGCTTGCAGATAAACATGCAACAGCGTTACCAGCGCGCCCAGCACAAGGTGCGCGCCGAGCCGGCCTGCAACCTGGGCGCTGGTGAACGGCAGCCGCCGGTCCAGTGCGATGATCAGCGGCGCCAGCAAACCCCAGGCCCACCACTGCGTCAGCGATGCCAGCACCGGCGTTTGCCAATTGGTGCGATCGCCCAGCATCGGCAACGCGAATAGCAGGCCGATACAGCTCCAGAACAGGGCGGCGGCGAGGGGGCGCGTGCGGCCGCGCAGGTCAGGAGGTTTCATGGGTGGTCGCGAACAAGTGCAGAGTGTTGTTCGACGAAAGCAACCATCGCGAGGTCGTCATTCCAGCCCTGCCAGTAGCCGGGGCGGACAGCCGGCGCCCCGCCCGCCCCGGATCGGGCCAGTCGGCCAGCAATCTTCCCGTGGCGAGTGCAGCGAAAAAATAATAAACTGTGCCAGCATGTTTTCCATCATACGTATCTGTCCTTGATCGATGCGTGGCGCCATGCGCACTTGCCATTCTAATTCCCGCGTGCCACTTGAGTATATCGGCGTGGCAATGACAGTTCCATTGCGGGCAGGTGACATATTTGTCATGCTGCCGGTAATGAAACGTGTGCCAGGTCGCGCGTGGGCTTGGATTTACTGCGGCAAAAGTCCGGTCAGATTGCGCAACTTGACTTGCATTCCCCAGCCGAAGTGCTGGCTATTGCCGGGCAGATTGTCGTCCAGCGCGATGGCAATTTCATTGCTGCCTTTCTTGAGATTCAGCTGAAACGTTCCGTTATTCAAAGAGATGCGCTGACCGTCGACATTTCCCGCTGGCAGACCATCGACATTTCTACCCGAGAACGCCAGCGTGCCATTAACGTAGACCCAGACCTCCCGGACGAAGCCGATCTGCACCGTTTTCGACTGCGCCTTCTCGGAGACAAGTGTGGTTTTAGCCCAGGCCATGGAAATGACCGACGCGTCTTTTGCCGACCCGATTTCGTGCGAAAAATTTACCAGGCCCTTGTTTTGTGCCGTGACGTGTCTCCAGGCGTCGCCATCCAGGGGCATGGAGGCAATCGCCGGCTGAACGCCCATCGGGGCGTTGAGTGCCGGGTCGATCGTGGACGGTAGTACCGATGCTGCTGAAATCTGCCAATGGCGCAGGAAGCCATCCGCTGCTGTCATCGCGCCCGGCGCAGGCGCAGGGGCCGGGGCCGGGGCCGGTGGCGCGGGCGTAATCACGAGATTTGCGTACTTTGCGGTCCCCGCAAACATCAGGGAGCCAGACAGCGCCTTGCCTTCCATATGATCGACGTTTAATGTGGGGATAGCGGAATGATTGACGAAAACCTGCAGGCTTCTTCCCTTGACGACAACGCGCAGATGGTTCCAGTCCAGCAAGCGAAGCGGTGCCGGCGCCTGATACTCCGGGAATAAATCCCATTCGAATGCGCCATGTTCCAGCGGCATGTACTGCATGCAGTCGAGAGACGTGGCGCAATCTTTTTGCGGGCGGAAGTAGACGGCTTCAGCATTGTCACGGTCCTGTGCGCGCAAGCGCATGCCGAGAATGCCGTGATCCGGCATATACATATCGAATTCGATGGTGCCGTCACTGAAAATGACGTCCTTTACTGTCACTAATCCCTTGCTGACGTCCAGGACGCGGCTGGAGTGATGTTCGTCGCTGGTAAATACGGCATTCCCGTTGGTAATCCAGTGATCGCTTTGCATGGGAACTGTCAGCGGTGTTGCGGCGATGCTGCTGCGGAAGGCGAACAGCAGCATGAGAAATACAATGCGATTTGAAGAAATAAAACGTCGGAAAAATGCGCGGAGGGATTGATGCAGATACATGAAAAGGACCCGTTGTGAAAAAATGGATGGCATGAAAAGCTGGCGCCGTCGATGTTGGAAAAGTCATGGACTTGGGCCGCCACGGAACGATTTTTCACAACGGTGAATGGCCTGCCGCCGGTAGTGCGCCTGGCTGGTTACCTGTCAGCACGCCTTGACGATGAGGAGCGTCATACAGCGTGGCGACCTGCACGGTGAGCTTACGGACTTCTGCAGCGCCGTACCGTGAATGTTCTCAAGCGGCCCGGGCAAGTTGCAAAGCGGGCTGACAAAGGTATGAACCGGATGGACGACGGGGAAGAGTGAAGGGGCGCGATCGCGCACTATCGGGCAGCGCGCACATCCGGAAATGCTGACGGCGCGCCTTCTGCCGCGCTGACGCTCAGGTCCGGTTCGCTGCCCAGGCCCGATACCCTGCACGCTCCGACAGGCGCGCGCAGTAGGCGGCCACCGCCGGGTAGTCGGGCCGCGCGATCGGCGCCAGCTGCCAGCGTGCCAGCGATACACCGAGGACGATATCGGCCAGCGTGAAATGCGCGCCCGTCATATACGGCGTGCCATTGGCCAAGTGCTCCTCGACGATCCCGACGTGCCGGTTCCAGGCCGCGATGCTGGCATCGATCAGGCCCCTGTCCTGATGCGCCGGGCTGCCCCGCACCAGTCCCATGAATGCGTAGCGCCAGCTGTTATTGAATTCGCCGGCCTGCCAGTCCATCCACTGTTCCACCAGCGCGCGCTGGTACGGGTCCTGCGGCAGCAGCGCACTGTTTTCGCGCCCCGCGAGGTAGCGGCAAATTGTATTCGACTCCCACAACACAACATCGTCGTCGACCAGCACCGGCACCAGCGCGTTTGGATTCAACGCCAGGAAGGACGGCGTAGCGGTCGCCTGAAAGCCCGTGCCCCAGTCTTCGCGGGAAAACGGTATGCCCAGTTCATCGCAGGTCCACAACACTTTGCGGACATTGATCGAGGCTGCTTTGCCCAGAATTTTCAGCATGCGGCAATGCTTTCGTGGATGGTTGCGCCCAGCCGCACACCGAGGCATAGCAGCGTCAGCGTCGGCGGCAGGCCCCACGGTTCCGGGATCACCGACGCGTCGCACACATACAGGCCGGCCGCGCGGGTACGTAAATTGGCGTCGACACCATCGCCGATGCGTACGCTGCCGCCGGGGTGCGCGGCGAAATGGTGGCTGGCGAAAACGTGCGTCGCGCCGGCGTGCTTCAGAATATCGCGCGCCATCGCCACGCCTTTTTCAAGTTTGACGCGGTCTGCGGGATGGAGCGGTTTGCTGACCCAGCGCGGGCCCACTGCGCCGCCTATCTCGTCGCGGATCTTGACCATGACCGACAGCGTCTGTCGGTGTGCGAGCAACCTGTCGACGCGCCCGGCTTGCGCGGCAAACGCCTGGTACATCGGGCCGGGGAGGGTGAGGTCGGCCAGTGAAATGCCGTCGTCGTCGAAGCGCACGCCGGCCGCCATAGGCACCTCGGCGCCACCGTCGATATCGTCCACTGTCCCCATCACGGCAATCACCGGGTCGCTGAAGAACGTGCTCTTGGCAGCGCGCAGGCCGGATGCGTGCAGCAGGCGCGGGCTGCCGATGCCGCCGCCCGCCAGCACCACGATGGGAGCGGTCGCTGTGACGCGCCGGCCGTCGCGCACATATTCGACGCCGGCGGCGCGGCCAGCGTCGAACAGCACGCGCAGCACTCTGGCACGATCCAGCAGCTGCGCACCGTGGTCAACTGCCTCGTCGAGAAAATCGCGCGCGGTCCACTTGGCACCGAACGGGCAGCCATACACGCAGCGCCAGCAACCGGCCCGGCAAATTTTCGGGCGGATCATCTTGTCGAGTTTTTGCCAGTCGATACCCGCTGCACGGGCAGCGTCGCCAATGCGCTGCGCCATCGGGCCCACCAGCCTGTCGGGCAGGCGTGCGATGGGCAACTCCGCCTGCAGTGACGCCAGCGCTTCGGACAGGTCGATGCCGTGGCGCGCGAACATGGCGGCCGGTGGCGGGGCGGCGGTAGCGAAATTCAGTGCCGAACTGCCGCCCGCAGTGATGCCTTGGACGAGCAGCGACGCATCGCGATGAACGAAAATTCCTTTTCCGGGTATGGCAGCCATGCCGGCCATTTGTGGGAGTGTGCCTGTCAGCGGCGCCGCGCTGCCCTGTTCGAGGACCAGCACGCGCAGGCCGCGCCGGGCCAGTTCCCGGGCGACGGTGGCGCCGCCCGGGCCGGAGCCGACCACAATGGCGTCCCAGCCAGAAACGTCACACTGCTGCACGCAGCGTCCACGGCAGCGTGTTGTGGATGTCGGTGGCAGCGATGGCTGCCTGGCCCGCCGCGACGGCCAGTTGATTCAGCCCGCGCACCACGTCGCCGATGGCGTACAGGCCGGGGACCGTGGTGCGCTGGTGGGGGTCGACGACAAGCTCGTTGCAGTCGGCAGTTTCGGCGCCCAGCGTGGCGGCCAGTTCGGAACGCGCAGTTTCGCCCAGCATCGGGTACAGCACATCGCAATGATGGTGCGCGCCGTCGGCGGTATTGAGCACCGGTGTCATGGCCTCGGTCAGGCTGACGCCAAGGACCGGGGACTGGACATACCGCACGCCGGCAGCATCGAGCCGGGTCTTGTCCTGCCCGGACAGCATGCAATCGGGGCCGCGGTCGAACAGCGTCACGCGCGCGCTGAAAGTGCGCATGAACAGTGCGTGGCCCACCGGGTTGGTGGGCGACGTCACCACGCCGATATGCTTGTCGACGACATCGTAACCATCGCAGACCGGGCACAGGCGCACCGCGCCGGACGCCACCGCTTCGCGCCAGTTGTCGATGGGCAGACCGGCATCGGCCACGCCGCTGGCCAGTAGTACCGTCAGCGCGCGCAGCTGGGTGGGCGCCGCTTCTTCATCGGCGTGGAAGGTTGCGACAAAGGTGCCGTCCTCGATGCGCAGGTCGACAATTTCGCCGCCCAGCACCTCGCCGCCATAACGCTGCAGCTGGTCCTGCAGATTGTCGAGCAGCGTGTAGCCGGGCACGCCTTCGGGAAAACCGGGATAGTTGTGCGACACCGGAATCAGCCGCGCGCGACTGCGGCCCTTGTCGACAATGGCGATGTTGCGCATGAAGCGGCGCAGGTAGATGCCGGCAGTGAGGCCGCCGGGGCCTGCGCCGATGATGAGCGTATCGAGTACTGGTTTCATGATGTCATTCTGTTGGCTGGCGCGCGGCGGCACCATCGGTGCGTCACCCGGCGCGTAGTAAGAGGGAGCTTACAATGTGCCCGATACCTCGGGTTGCAAGGTGACGTGGTCGATGCCATGCTGCTCGAGCAGCATCGTGCGCACCGCTTCGAGCACCACCGGCCAGTGTGCCAGATCGGTGATTTCCAGGTGGCCGATCAGGGCCGGCTCTCCCGGCGACATGTCCCACACGTGCAGGTCGTGCACCGAAACCACGCCGGTCAGGGCCGCCAGATCGGCGCCCACTTGCAGGTAGTCGATACCTTCCGGCACCGACTCCATCAAAAACTGCGTCGACTCGCGCAAGATGCCCCACGTGGTTTTCAAAATCAGCAGCGACACGAAGATCGACAGGATCGGGTCGATCTGGTTCCAGCCGGTGAAATAGATCACGGCGCCAGCGACGATCGCGGCGACAGAACCGAGCAGGTCGCCCAGTACATTCACCAGCGCTGCACGGGTGTTGATTCCCTGCGCGCCGCGCGACAGCACCCACGCCACCAGGATGTTCGAGCAGGCGCCGATGGCTGCAACGATCAGCACGATGCCGCCGTGTACCGGGTGCGGGTCGAACAGGCGCTGCGCCGCTTCATACGCAATCCAGGCAACCAGGGCGAGCATGACGATGCAGTTCACAAACGCGGCCAGCGCTTCGGCGCGCACGAAGCCGAACGAGTGGCGCGCCGACGGCGGGCGTTTGGCAATGACTTGCGCCATCAGCGCCAGGCCCAGCGCTGCGGCGTCGGTCACCATGTGGCCCGCATCCGAGATCAGCGCCAGCGAGTGCGACATGACGCCAGTGACAAGCTCGACGACGGCAAACACCAGCGTCAGGCACAACGCAAACATCAGCGCGCCCTGGCTGCGCTGCACGATCGAATGCGTGTGGCGCGCATCGCCGTCGAGGTGAGCGTGCAGATGGGCAGAGGAAGGGGCGGCGGTTTCTGGATGCATTGCTCTATATAGTCAGTGAGGAAAATCAGGCGCCACTTTACCTGATTTGACGGGCGCTTCTTTTTGTTTCGTCCTGGATCGCAGAAAACTTTTTACTATCGACGCTTGCACAATGGGCGGGAGCTCCCTATAATGCTGTGCATCGGGCGGTTAGTTCAGCTGGTTAGAATACTTGGTCGACATCCAAGGGGTCGGGGATTCGAATTCCTCACCGCCCACCAGAATATGTAGCAGAGCAGTAAAAATGAGAAAGGCATCCACGGTTATGACACCGCGAACTACAACCAGGTTGTGGGATAAGCGCTAGACTGCGATGGATGTTCTTGTACTCAACATAAAGAAAACGCGGCCTGGTCCGCGTTTTTTTTCGTCTGCATTTTTGATTATGTTTATCCAGCGCCGCGCGCTGATTTGGAGAGCACCATGCTGAAAGTTCGACTTCCCGATGGATCCGAGCGTCAATTCGACGGCCCGGTAACGGTAGCGCAAGTGGCGGGCAGCATCGGCACCGGCCTGGCCAAAGCCGCGCTGGCTGGCAAGGTCGACGGCAAGCTGGTCGATACCTCGTACCTGATCGAGCAGGACGCTGACCTCGCCATCATCACCGACAAGGATGCCGAAGGCGTCGACGTGATCCGCCATTCGACGGCGCACTTGCTGGCGCACGCTGTCAAGGAACTGTTCCCGGATGCGCAGGTGACGATTGGCCCGGTCATCGAAAACGGTTTTTATTATGACTTTTCGTACAAGCGCCCATTCACGCCGGAAGATTTGACGGCGATTGAAAAGAAGATGGCCGAGCTGGCGAAAAAAGACGAGAAAGTCACGCGCAAGGTATTGCCGCGCGATGAAGCGGTCGATTATTTTAAATCCATCGGCGAGCATTACAAGGCCGAGATCATTGCGTCGATTCCTGCCGGCGAAGATGTGTCGCTGTATTCGGAAGGCAGCTTTACCGATCTGTGCCGCGGCCCGCACGTGCCGTCGTCCGGCAAGCTGAAAGTATTTAAATTGATGAAGCTGGCCGGTGCGTACTGGCGCGGCGATTCGAAAAACGAAATGCTGCAGCGCGTGTATGGCACCGCATGGGCAAAGAAGGAAGACCAGGAGCTGTATCTGCACAATCTGGAAGAAGCGGAAAAGCGCGATCACCGGAAACTGGGCAAGGCACTGGATCTGTTCCATTTCCAGGAAGAAGCGCCTGGGCTAGTGTTCTGGCACCCGAAAGGCTGGACCATCTGGCAGCAGGTGGAGCAGTACATGCGCAAAACGTATCAGGAAACCGGTTACAACGAGGTCAAGGGTCCGCAGATCCTCGATGTCACGCTGTGGCAAAAAACCGGCCACTGGGACAACTATCGTGAAAGCATGTTTACGACCGAGTCCGAGAATCGTTCGTATGCACTGAAGCCGATGAATTGCCCGGGTCATGTGCAGATTTACAACGCCGGCATGAAAAGTTATCGTGACCTGCCGCTGCGCTACGGCGAGTTTGGCCAATGCCACCGTAACGAGTCGTCGGGCGCATTGCACGGCATCATGCGCGTGCGCGGCTTTACGCAGGATGACGGTCACATTTTCTGTACCGAAGAGCAGATCGAAGCGGAAGTCACGGCGTTTCACGCCCAGGCGATGGCGGTGTATGACGATTTTGGCTTCAAGAATATTGACGTGAAACTGGCGTTGCGCCCGGAAAACCGCATCGGCACCGATGCCGTGTGGGATGAGGCGGAAGAAGCGTTGCGCTCGGCCTTGCGTGCCTGTGGCGTCGAGTGGACCGAGCTGCCGGGCGAGGGCGCGTTCTACGGCCCAAAAATCGAGTACCACCTGAAGGA
This sequence comes from Pseudomonadota bacterium, assembly GCA_030853745.1. Lineage (GTDB taxonomy): Bacteria > Pseudomonadota > Gammaproteobacteria > Burkholderiales > Burkholderiaceae_D > JALYUM01. The sequence goes on from JALYUM010000021.1 coordinate 182,900, forward strand.
TAGCCTCGGCCGTCCATGGCAGGTCGGCACAATGCAGGTCGACTTTTCGATGCCGGGCCGCCTCGGCGCCGAGTATGTCGCGGTCGACAATTCGCGCAAGGTGCCGGTCATGCTGCACCGGGCAATTGTCGGGTCGATGGAGCGTTTTATCGGCATCCTGATCGAAAACTACGCCGGCGCGCTGCCGTTGTGGCTGGCGCCGGTGCAGGTTGCGGTGCTGAACATTTCGGATGCGCAGGCTGATTATGCCCAGGAAGTGACGGCACGGCTGCGCAAACTCGGCATCCGCGTTCACGCTGATTTGCGGAACGAGAAGATAACCTATAAAATACGCGAACATTCCGTGCAAAAATTGCCATATATTCTAGTCATTGGCGACAAAGAGCGGGATGCCAACACCGTGGCCGTGCGCGCACGGGGCAACGTCGATCTGGGTGTCATGCCCGTCGAAGCCCTGCTGGAACGATTGCAGCAAGAAATCGATTCCAAAGCGCACTAATGCCGGCCAACCTCTCAGACATTAAAAGGAAACAACATAGCTACTGACAAGTCACATCGCATCAATGGCGAAATCACCGCCCCGGAAATGCGTCTCTCGGGTGTCGAAAACGAGCCGCTGGGCATTGTGAGCCTGGCCGAAGCATTCCGTCTGGCTGAAGAAGCCAACGTCGACCTGGTGGAAATTGCGCCGACCGCGCAGCCACCGGTCTGCCGCTTGATGGACTACGGCAAGTTCAAGTATTCCGAGCAAAAAAAGGCGCACGAAGCCAAGCTGAAGCAGAAGATCATCCTGGTCAAGGAAGTCAAATTCCGTCCGGGTACTGATGACGGCGACTACAACATCAAGTTGCGCAACCTGATCAAGTTCCTGGAAGAAGGCGATAAAACCAAAATCACGCTGCGTTTCCGCGGTCGTGAGATGGCGCACCAGGACATCGGCTTCCGCATGCTTGAGCGTTTGAAAGCCGACCTGGTCGAACACGGTCAGGTCGAGCAGTTCCCGAAAATGGAAGGGCGCCAGATGATCATGATCCTGTCGCCAAAAAAGAAGAAGTAATTCGCTCCCCGCACAGGCGGGGATCCATGGCACGCTGGCTTGGTGGTAACGCCGGCTTTCCATGATTCTTTCAGTCGAGAAGGCCAGCATGCGTTCGCGCAGTGCTGGCTTTTTTTACATTCGCCAGCGTTGACATGCGCACTTTTTTCCACAATGCATGCGTGCTATGGATCCCCGCCTGCGCGGGGACTGTGCTAAAATCTTCGTCTCCTGTTTTTAATCAGACAGGACGTTGTAAGTAGCGCACTTGCTTGCGCTGCCGAACAAGTGAAAGCAGGCACCCAAGAGCAGCGTATCGTTGCCACCTGCAATCCTGTTCATATTTGAGGCTGTCCATAAGGACAGATGATTATGCCTAAAATGAAAACCAAAAGCTCCGCGAAGAAACGTTTTCGCGTGCGCCCGGGTGGTACCGTTAAATGTGGTCACGCTTTCAAGCGTCACATCTTGACCAAGAAAACCACCAAGCTGAAACGCGCTCTGCGCGGTACCACGAACGTCGCAGCGGCTGATGTCCAGTCCGTTATGCGCATGATGCCAACTGCTTAACCTCATACCAAGGAGATACTATGCCTAGAGTAAAACGTGGGGTTACAGCTCGTGCCCGTCATAAAAAGATTCTTGTACAAGCTAAAGGCTACCGTGGTCGCCGCAGCAAGGTATACCGCGTTGCCAAGCAAGCAGTCATGCGCGCTGGCCAGTATGCCTACCGCGATCGCCGCAACAAGAAACGTGTTTTCCGCGCACTGTGGATCACGCGTATCAATGCAGCAACGCGTCAACACGGCATGACTTACAGCGTATTCATGAACGGCCTGAAAAAAGCCGCGATCGAACTCGACCGTAAAGTCCTGGCTGACATGGCTGTGATGGACAAGCCGGCGTTCGCCGCGATTGTCGAAGCAGTCAAGGCAAAAATCGCTGCTTAATTGCATTGATTAGCCAGCCGTCTTGAGGCGGCGTAAAGGGTCCTCGAAAAACCGTCGCGAGCGGCAGCACTGGTGGTTGAGAAGCGGAGCTGTACGAAGGTACAGCGAGCATCGCAGACCGCCAGTGCAACGCGCAGCAGGTTTGTCGAGTACCCACCAAAGAGCGGGGCAGAGGTGAAAACCTGTGCCCCGTTTTTGATTGTGGCGCCGCGCGCCCATTCCACAGGAACACACCGCATGAATTCGCTGGAAGAACTCGTCGTCTCGGCTCAGACTGATTTTAGCGCCGCCCCCGACGCTGCCGCATTGGAAAACGCGAAAGCCAGATACCTCGGCAAGACCGGCCAGATTACCGAACAGATGAAGGGCCTCGGCAAGCTCGACCCCGATGCACGCAAGGTGCAAGGCGCCTTGATCAATGCCGCCAAAGAAAAAATCGAACAGGCATTGACGGCAAAACGCGACGCCATCGCCAACGCGCAGATGGAAGCGCGCCTGAATGCGGAAGCGATCGACGTCACCTTACCTGGCCGCGGCCGTAGTAAAGGTGGCATTCACCCGGTGATGCGCAGCTGGGAACGGGTGGAACAAATTTTCCGCTCGATCGGTTTCGACGTGGCCGACGGCCCTGAAATCGAGAATGACTGGACCAATTTCACGGCGCTGAACAGCCCGGAAAACCATCCGGCCCGCTCGATGCAGGATACTTTTTACATCGACGGCAACGACAGCACCGGTAAGCCTTTGCTGCTGCGCACCCATACCAGTCCGATGCAGGTGCGTTATGCGCGCACGCATACGCCGCCGATCAAGGTGATCGCGCCGGGCCGTACCTACCGCGTCGACAGCGATGCGACCCACTCGCCAATGTTCCATCAGGTCGAAGGCCTGTGGATTGGCGAAGGCATCAGCTTTGCCGATCTGAAGGGCGTGTACCTGAATTTCGTGAAGGCTTTCTTCGAGACCGAGGACCTGGAAGTACGTTTCCGTCCATCGTATTTCCCGTTCACTGAACCGTCGGCCGAAATCGATATCCTGTTTGGTGCCGGTCCGTTGAAAGGGCGCTGGCTGGAAGTGTCGGGCGCCGGCCAGGTACACCCGACAGTCGTGAAAAACTTTGGCCTGGATCCTGAAAAATTCATCGGCTTCGCGTTCGGCTCCGGCCTCGAGCGCCTGACGATGCTGCGTTATGGAATCAGTGACTTGCGCCTGTTTTACGAAGGCGACCTGCGCTTCCTGAAGCAGTTCAACTAATTAGTCAAGAAAGTCCACGCTATGCAATTTTCCGAATACTGGTTGCGCACCATGGTCGATCCGTCCCTGACGTCGGCCGAACTGTCCCATCTGCTGACGATGTCGGGCCTTGAAGTCGAAGAAACCGAGCCGGTCGCGCCGCCGTTTACCAATGTCGTCGTCGCTGAAATCGTCGAAGTGGTGCGCCATCCAAATGCGGACCGCCTGAATGTGTGCCAGGTCGATGTCGGTACCGGCA
>JALYUM010000050.1 GCA_030853745.1 Pseudomonadota bacterium
CTGCCGCCATGATCGGTTTGGTCGCCAATATGTATAACGCCACGGCCCTCGTGCCTCATGATGCCTCCGAGAATCACTGATGAAAGTCAATCGTAATGGCGGTGAATTGCGTGCGCTTGCGTAAGCACAAGGTCAGCGCGATGCGATTGATTGTATCGATGAGCAGCACACTGCGCATTCATGTACTTTCCTGATGACCAGTGCGATCCGGCCCGCATGAACGTGTCATGTAAAGACAACAGGCTGTTTACTGGTGTGGACGTGGCACGGCAATTGATTGGCGGCATCCAGAGTTATGGCGTCGCAGTGTTCTACAGCGCCAATGACAATTACGTCGCACTGGTACAGACCGGCGGCGCCGCGTCCGCTGCTACCGGTCTGAAGTACTACGTGGTCCTGCGTTAAACCACAACCTGATCAGCGCGGCTCGAACACCCCGGCCGCGCGATTCTTCGTCACGTTATTCCACGTAAACACTTGCCCGTTCATCGCCACATACACGCCGGGGCTGAGCGTTTGCGCCACGCCGCAGGCGAAGCCCAGGTTGAACAAGCCATCCGAATTGGCAATGGCGTACGGGATCATCGCGCCGGTCAGCACGATGGTTTTATCCAGCGCGGCCCCGCCCAGTACGGCAGCGGTTTCCGGCATCGTGTCGGTGCCGTGCACGATGACGATGGCGGACTCGGGCGCGGCCTGGCAGGCCGCCAGGATGCGTTCGCGGTCGGCATCCTGCATGTCGAGCGAATCGAGCAGCGGCAGTACGTCGAGCGCGACGGGGATGGTCATGCGCGAGCGTGCGATGACGTCGGGTAAATGGCTGTCGGCAAAGCCCAGCGTACCGTTGAGTTCGTTGTAATGTTTGTCGAAAGTGCCGCCGGTGGCGATCAAACGTAGTGTCATGATGTTCTGTCAATGGAGTGAAATAAGCCCGTCCATGATAACGGCAATCGCTCGGTATCGAACTGTATCTCGGGGTAGAATCCCAAGGATTGGCTGAGTACACTGACTGTTTTGCACCCAACACATTGCCCATGAAAGCGCTTGCTCCAGGAACCGTGATCTTCCATCGCCACCGCGGCTATGGCGTGATCACGCACGTCAACCTGCTCACCGGGTGGATCTCGGCGCGCTTCGGCAACGAGGCGCGCACGCTCGATCTGAACCTGTCCACCGATGCCGTCCAGCACGCCGACGGCGAAGCAATTTTATTCCGGCGCGCGCCGCCCGACCGCATGCCGCACGCGCGTCTGATGGCGGTAGTGCGCGCACTGCACGAGGCTGGCTACGAAAAACTGTATCTGTATGCGTGGCCCAAGCCGTCCGGCCTGCACTGGCGCTGGCACTTGTTTACCGGCCAGCGCGACTGGATGCAACGGCCGTGGCGCGAAGGCTGGTACGGGTCCGGTGACGAGTACAACAATAATCCTGTGATGGGCTGGGGCGATTCGCCCGGGGCCAGCACGGGCGAACTGATCGATGCGCTGGCCCGCTTCGATCCGCAGGGCCTCGCGCAGGCGCTGGGGCGCGATGAAGACCACACCGCGTGGTTTGCCAACGCGTGTGAACAACTGCTGCCCGGCTATATGTACAGCCTCGACATGGAGCGTGTCGTCACCAGCCACGGCGGCGCAGGCGGCCTGGTCGATACGCCGCCGGTGCCCATTGTTCCGGTACGCGCAGGCTTGGCGGTCTACAGCGGCCCGGATATCGGCTGGCCGCCAGGCTGGGCCGGGCTGTGGCAGGGCGTGCACGTGCTGCCCGCGCCAAAAATCAACCTGACTGGCCATACCGCGCCAGGTTAAACGGCGTCAAGATTCGCGTGTGAATAACGTGCGGCGCTACAATGGCGCCATGAACGACGACCACTTGCTGCGCTATTCGCGCCATATCCTGCTCGACGACATCGGTATCGAAGGCCAGCAGCGCATACAGGACGCGCACGTGCTGATCATTGGCGCGGGCGGGCTCGGTTCGCCGGCGGCGCTGTACCTGGCGGCCAGCGGGGTGGGCCATATCACGCTGGTCGACGATGACGACGTCGACCTGACCAATCTGCAGCGCCAGATCATGCACACCAGTGCCAGCGTCGGCCAGCCAAAAGCCGATTCCGGCCGGGCCGCGCTGCTGGCCATCAATCCGCTCATCGACGTCACCGCTTTGCGCGAGCGCGCACAAGGCGCGCGCTTGCAGGAACTTGTCGCGTTGGCTTCTGTCGTACTAGACTGCAGCGACAATTTTGCAACCCGCCATGCGGTCAACCGTGCGTGTGTGGCGGCGCGCGTGCCGCTGGTTGCCGGGGCGGCCATTCGCTTCGACGGCCAGGTGTCGGTGTTCGATGCGCGCGATCCATTGTCTCCCTGCTACGCCTGTCTGTTTCCTGAAAACAGCGGGTTTGAAGATGTGGCGTGCGCCACGATGGGCGTGTTTGCGCCACTGGTGGGGGTGATCGGTGCACTGCAGGCGGGCGAGGCGTTGAAGCTGATCGTTGGCATTGGCCAGTCGCTGGCCGGAAAACTGTTGTTGTTCGATGGCCGCGCCAGTGAATGGACCAGCATCGGCGTGGCGCGCGATCCTGGCTGCCCGGTCTGTGGTCAGGCTGTCTAGGCACTTCGGCAAGCATGGCGCCATGACAGCGGCCAGCGGGGTTGCCAGTGGGGTTCTCAGTACAATGAGCGGCCAAAAAGCCTTCTTTTCACCTTATACTAGCTTGCTGTTCCTTATTTTTTCATAACCATGAATACCAACACCATGCACACTGTTTCGCAACGTTTTTCGACGCGCCGTCGTGCGCGCGGCTTTACCCTGGTTGAGATCATGGTGGTCGTGGTGATCATCGGCATTCTCGGCGCGCTGGTTGTGCCGAAGCTGCTCGGCCGTACCGGTGAATCGCGCGTGGCCGCTGCCAAGGTCGATATCTCGACCATGATGCAGGCCCTCAAGTTGTACAAGCTCGACAACGCGCGCTACCCGAACAACGAGCAGGGCCTGCAGGCACTGATCGTCAAGCCGACCACCGGTCCGGCGGCCAATGGCTGGAAAGCCGGCGGCTATCTGGAGCGCCTGCCGAAAGACCCGTGGGGCAATGCGTATCAGTATCTGTCGCCGGGCGTCCATGGCGGCGAAGTGGAAATCTTTTCGTACGGCGCCGATGGTCAGCCAGGCGGCACGGCCGACGATGCCGACATCGGTTCCTGGGAAAACTAGGCCCCGGCAATGATGCCATTCCGCAAGGCTGGCGGCTTCACCCTGATCGAGTTGATGGTCGTGATGGTCATCATCGGCATCACGCTCGGGATGGTGTCGCTTAACGCCTTGCCGAGCCCGCGCCAGAACCTGGAAAATGAAGCCAAGCGCCTGGCCTTGCTGCTGCAACTGGCGCGCGACGAAGCCATTGTGCGCAACCGCCTGGTGGCGTTCGAAGCGGGCAGCGACAGTTACCGGTTCATCGTCCGTAACGACCAGAGCAGCTGGGACCAGATTACCAATGACGACCTGCTGCGCCAGCGTCCGTTCAAAAATGCGCCGGTCACGGTGCTGCTTGATCCGCCCGGCGCCGGTACCGGCAATCCGATGCGCATCACCTTTGGCCGCGAACCGGTCGACAAACCGTTCATCATGACGCTGATCGCCGGTGACAATTCCGTCAGGGTGCGGGCCGATGGTATCGGCCACTTCACGGTGGAATGACGATGACGCGATCCTCCCGTGGTTTCACGCTGCTCGAAGTGCTGGTGGCGCTGGTGATTGTCGGCACCGCGCTGGGGGCGGCTTTGCGCGCGGTCGGCAGCCTGGCGTCGAATGGTTCCAGCCTGCGCTCGTCGATGATGGCCACGTGGTCGGCCGAAAACCGGCTGGTGCAAATTCGTATCGAAAAACTGTTTCCGGAAATTGGCAAGCGCAGCTTCGCGTGTCCGCAGGCCGACCTGCACCTGATGTGCGAGGAAGAGGTGCGCATTACGCCGAACCCGCTCCTGCGTGAAATCAATGTCTCCGTGTTCGATGTCGATAACCCGGACCGCAAGATTGTGCGGCTGATTCAGGTGGTGCCGAAATGATGCGGCGCCGCGCATCCGGATTTACGCTGGTTGAATTGCTGGTGGCCATCAGCATCCTCGGTATGGTGGCCGTGCTGGGCTGGCGCGGCCTGGACGGCATCGTCCGTGCCCGTGCCAACCTCACCGAACAAATGGAAGTAACGCGCGGCATGCAACTGGCGTTTGCTCAGATGCAGAGCGATTCCGAGCAGATGGCCAACAGCGCGCTGGTCGGTAACCGGCAAACCCTCGACTCTTCCGACGGCCGCCTGACGCTGGTACGCACCGTGCTCCTCGAAAACACGGCATCGCGCGTACAGGTGATTTCGTACCGCCTCATCGATGGCGTGTTGCTGCGCCGCGAATCGGCTGCCACGCGCGATCTGGCCCAGCTCGATATTCTGTGGAAAGCCGCCATTTCCGATACCGATACGACGCCGCCGGTAGCGCTGCAGTCGGGCATCGCGACCATGCAGATGCTGATCTGGCAAAACGGCGTGTGGCGCCAGTCTGTGGCGGGAAACGTCGTGGCGCAGGGCTTGCAGGTGGCGATGCAGGTGCAGAACGCCGAAGCGCCGATGAGCAAGTCGTTTTTGCTGGGGGGCTTATGAAATTTCTTCGCCGCCAGCGCCAGCGTGGCGTGGCCGTCATCACGGCCTTGCTGCTGACCACGCTCGCCATCACCATCGTGGCCAGCCTGTTCTGGCAACAGCAGGTGCAGGTGCGCTCGATGGAAAACCAGCGGCTGCACCTGCAAATCCAGTGGATCCTGCGCGGCACACTGGACTGGACCAAGCTGATCTTGCAGCAGGAAGCCAGGACGCAGTCAAATTACGCCTCGTTAAAAGATGTCTGGGCGGTGCCGCTGGCAAATACCCGGATCGACCAGTATGTCGATCGCGAGCGGGTTGCCGGCGAGTCGTTCGATGCCAATCTGTCCGGCCAGATTTTCGATGCGCAGGGACGCTACAACCTGACCAACCTGGCGCTCAATGGCACGCCGGTGCAGGCGCAAATCCTGGTCTTCAAACAATTGCTGACCGTGCTGCAACTTGACCCTGCCTTGGCTGCGGGCGTGGCGCAATTGGTGGCCAGTAGCCAGGAGGTGGCGGCGACGGCCAGCCAGGGCCCCACTGCCGCCAAGCTGATCAAGCCGCTCGAATTGGAGGACTGTCTTGACGTCCAGGGTTTTACTGTCGAGATGCTCGATAAATTGCGAAAGTTTGCCGTCGTGTTGCCAGACCCAACGGACGTAAATGTGAACACCGCACCAGCTGAAGTGCTGGCCGCAGTATTGGCCATGCCGTTATCGACGGCGCAGGCAGTGGTCACAAACCGGGATCGCTCAGCGTGGAACGACCTTGCTAAATTCAAGAATGAGTTGCTGACAACATGGGGTGTCACGGCGCCATTGGCGGGCATCACCATCAATACCGAATGGTTCCTGGTGCAGAGCTGGCTCAAGCTGGATCGCGCCTCACTCAATACCGAGGCGCTGATCAACCGCAAGACAACTAATCCTTACAAAACTGACGTCATCTGGGTTCACCAGAATTAAGAAAGCGAGACGGTTTGAGTACACTTTATATCCGCCATCCGGCCCGCGCCGACGGTGAATCCGCGCTGTGCGGTTTTGCCCTGGTGGCTGACAACGGCAGCATTGCGCAGCGCGGCGAGGGCTTGCTGGCCAATCTGGGCGATGTGGTCGCGGCGAGCCGGCGCGTGGTGCTGCTGCTTGCTGGCGCCGATGTCACGCTGCTCGACGTCAAGACGCCGCCGCTGAATGCTGCCCGCCTGCGCGCCGCGTTGCCGGCGCTGGTGGAAGAGCAGGTGCTGGGCGATCCGCTCGACAATGTTTTGGTGGCAGCGCCGGTATCGGCTGCTGGCATGCGCACCGTGGCCGTGGTCCAGCGGGTGTGGTTGACCGGCATGGTGCGCCAGTTGCTGGGGCTGGGTGCGCGCAGCGTGGCGGCGCTGCCGTCGCAATTGTGCCTGCCGCTCGCGCCGGGCAGCGTCAGCGCCGCCATCGGCACCAGCGAACTGACGGTACGCCTGGGCCAATGGCAGGGCCTCGGTCTGGGCCTGGAAGCCACGCCCGAAGTTGCGCTGCAAACTGCCCGCGCACTTGCCGGCGACGCGCCGCTGGTGCTGTACGTGCCGGCTGCGCACTTGGCCGAATACCAGGCGCTCGCGGCCGAAGCTGGTCCCGGCATCGTGCTCGAGGCCGACGACTGGGGCCACTGGATTGGCGCCAGCAACAGTGCGCCGCTGGACCTGGTGGGCGGCCTGGGGGCGTCCGGTAAAACCACGCGCGACCTGACGCGCTGGCGCTGGCCGCTGCGCCTGGCATTGCTGGCGCTGTTCGTCAACATGGTTGGCCTGAACATCGAATGGCTGCGCCTGCGCGCCGAGGCGAATGCCACGCGCCAGCAGTTGACACAAATTTTCCGCTCGGCGTATCCACGCGATCCGGTGGTCGACCCGGTGGCGCAGATGACGCAGAATATTGCCCGCGCCAAGGCAGCGTCAGGCCAGCCGACGCCAAGCGAATTCAATTTTATGGCGGCAGCGTTCGGTGAAGCCGCGCGGGGCCTGCCGCAGCCGCTGGACATCGCCTCGCTCGACTACCGTGAAAAAGTGCTGAACGTCAAACTGAAACCGGGGGCAGTGGATGCGGGCCGGATCAATCAACTTAAAACCGCGCTGGCCACGCGTCATCTGGCCCTGTCCGATGCCGGCCCTGGGCTGTTGCAAATCCGCAGTGCGGGAGGAACGAAATGAAAGCCATCACGCAAAAATTTGGCGCCGCCGTGATGCCCGTGCGCGACCGTGTTGCCGTCATGTGGCTGGCGCGCACCGAGCAGGAGCGCAAATTCCTGACTGTCGGCGCCATCATTCTCGGCATCACGTTCTTTTACCTGACCCTGCTGGCGCCAGCCATCGAGGGACGCGCGCAGTTGCGCAAGTCGCTGCCCGAACTGCGTCTGCAGGCGGCGCAACTACGCACGTTGTCCGATGAGGCTCGCGCACTGGCCAGCCAGGCCCCGCAAGCAGCCGCACCGCTGACGCGCGAAGCATTGACGGCCAGTCTGGCGGCGCGCGGCTTGAGTCCACAAGCGCTCAGCGTGACCGGCAACTATGCCAAGTTCCAGCTGGACAATGTCTCCTTTGCCAACCTGATGGCGTGGATCGATGAACAACGCAGGAATAGCCAGCTGGGTGTGGAGGAAGCGCAAATGAGTGCGCAGACACCGCTCGGCCAGGTCAATGCCACGCTGACCATGCGTCAGAATAATGGGGCCAACCCGTGAGAAAAGTGTTGTTCTGGTTTGCCGTCACGGCGCTCACAGCGGCTTTGACGGTATGCATTTTTTTCCCGGCTGCGTGGCTGGCGCCAGTCATCGAGCGCCACACCGACGGTCGTTTGACTCTCGGAGATGCGCAAGGTACGCTGTGGCGCGGTTCCGCCTTTCTGGGCGGTGCGCCCGGTCCAGGCGGGTCTGTCACGCCGTTGTTTCCGGGTCGTTTTTCATGGAGTGTGTCGCCACTGATTCTGGTGGGCAGTGTCAACGTCACGCTGTCGAATCCGGACGCGCTGGCACAGGCAGTACAGGTCACAGGCAGCTGGTCGCAGTGGCAATTGAGCGCCGGGCAGTTGTTGTTGCCGGCGGCCAGTCTGGCGGGTCTGGGTGCGCCGCTCAATACGCTGGCGCCGTCGGGCAGCATGCGCTTGTCGTGGAATGTGCTCGATCTTGCGCGCGCGGGACAAGCGGTGGCGCTGACCGGGCGCACCGTGCTGGCCATGGATGACATGGGTTCGCGCATGAGCCAGGTGAATCCGCTGGGTTCGTACGAGATGGCGCTCGACTGGCGCGGCCAGAATGCGCAACTGAATTTACGCACCGTCAAAGGTGCGCTGCTGCTGTCGGGTGCTGGTGCGCTCGACCGTGGCCGCTTGACATTTTCCGGGCAGGCATCTGCCGCGGAAGGCTACGAAGAGTCGCTGGGTAACTTACTGAATTTGCTGGGCCAGCGCCGGTTGGTGAACGGCAAAAATATAATCGCGTTAGAGTTCAAATGATGAAAAAATCTTCCCGTAACACCCGTGCAATCGCCCTGTCCACTCCGGCCTTGCGCCGCCTCGCCGCCGGCGCCCTGCTGTGCTGCGCGTCCGTGGCGATGGCCCAGAGCGGTGGCGCGGGCAACGCAGCAGGCAATACCTCCGGCAATGGTGCCGCACTGAATTTTGTGAACGCCGACATCGAATCGGTGATCAAGGCAGTCGGCCACTACACTGGCATGACCTTTATTATCGACCCGCGCATCAAGGGCACGCTGACGCTGGTATCGGAAAGAACGCTGAGCAAATCGCAGGCGTTTGCGCTGCTGACCTCGGCGCTGCGCCTGCAGGGTTTTGCCGTGGTCACCGGCGACGGTTACGCCAAGGTGGTGCCGGAAGCGGAAGCCAAGTTGCAATCGTCGCCAACCAATGTCGGCACGCGCGGCGGTTCAAAAGTGCAGGGCGACCAGGTTGCCACCCAAATCTATCATTTGAACTATGAATCGGCGGCCAACTTGACGGCCGTGCTGCGCCCGCTGATTTCGCCTAATAACTCCATCATGGCCAACCCGGGCAACAACAGCCTGGTGATCACCGATTACGCCGACAATTTGCAGCGCCTGTCGAAAATCATTGCTGCGCTCGATGCGCCGGTGTCGTCGGATCTTGACGTGGTCCCGATCCGTTATGCCATCGCCAGCGATGTCGCCACCCTGGTGTCGCGCCTGATGGAGCCTGCCACCGGCGGCGACTCGGGCCGGGTGTCGATCCTGCCCGATCCGCGCACCAACTCGGTGGTGGTGCGCGCACCGTCGGCCGCACGTGCCAACCTGGCCAAGTCGCTCATTGCCAAGCTCGACCAGCCGACGTCGGAAGCGGGCAATGTCCACGTGGTCTACCTTAAAAACGCCGACGCCACCAAGCTGGCGCAGACGCTGCGCGCGGTGGTGTCGCAAGATACGTCTGCCCCGCAGACGCAGCAGGGCACGCAGGGCGGCTCGGTGCAGACCACCGGCGGTGCTTCTTCCACGGCCAACAGCGGTGGCCTGCAGGGCCAGAACGGCACCAACCTGGGCGGCTCGGGCAATACCTTTGCCAACCAAAATCAAAACAGCGGCGGCAGCGGCGGGCAGGGCTCCGGTTTCATCCAGGCCGATGCATCCACCAACACGCTGATCATCACCGCGCCGGAAGCGGTGTACCGCAATCTGCGCGCTGTCATCGAACAGCTCGACGTGCGCCGCGCCCAGGTGTACATCGAGTCGCTGATTGTCGAAGTCAGCTCGAACAAGGCGTCCGAATTCGGGGTGCAGTGGCTGGGTTTGTCCGGCGACAGCAAGAGCAGTTACCGCGTCGGCGCGTTGCAATCGTTCTCGACCGGCTCGAACAATATCGTCAACCTGGCTGCGGCAGCCGCTTCCGGCACGGCCACGTCGAGCACTGCCCCGGCCGGCTTTTCGCTCGGTGTTTTCCGGCAGGTCGGCGGCGCACTGGGCCTGGGGGCCATTGCCCACGCACTCGAAACCGATGGCAATGCGAACATCCTGTCGACGCCAAACATGCTGACCCTCGACAATGAGCTGGCCACCATCAAGGTCGGCAAGAACGTGCCGATCATCAGCGGTTCGTTCACCACCACCAGTGGCACATCGACCAACCCGTTCCAGACCATCGACCGCAAGGACGTCGGCCTGACCCTGAAAGTGCGCCCGCAAATTTCCGAAGGTGGCACCATCAAGATGGCGATCTACCACGAGACCTCGAGCGTGGATGCGTCTACCGCCACGTCCGCGGCCGGCATCACGACGAATATCCGCGTGATTGAAAATAATGTGATTGCCGACGATGGCCAGATCATCGTGCTGGGTGGCCTGATCGAAGACACCGAGGGCGACAGTGAAGAAAAAGTCCGCGGTCTGGGCAGCATCCCAATTATTGGCAATCTGTTCAAATACAAAACACGCAGCCGTAACAAGACCAACTTGATGGTTTTCCTGCGCCCGGTTGTGGTGCGCAGCAAGGAAGCAAGTTCGACCATTGCGATGGACCGCTACGACTTCATGCGCGGCGCCGGCCAGTCGTCCCAGCCTGAAACTGGCAACGTGCTGTTGCGCGACCTGGGCGCGCCGGTGTTGCCTGCGTTGACCAATGGCCAGCCACCAGGCGGTGGTGCCATGGCGCCAGTACCGGCGCCGACGCCATCGACCACCCGTGCCGCACCGGGCCAGCCAGGTTCGCAGATCGCGCCGGGGCAGCCGGGCATCCGCGGCCAGGTGTTGCCAGCACCGGGCGAGTTCCGTCCGGTGCAGCCAGTGCCAGCAACCCAGCATTGATGAGAACGCCATGATGAACTTGTTGCCTTACGCTTTCGCACGGGACTTTGGCGTGCTGGCGCGCGCCGGCGACGACGCGTCCCAGACCGTCGAAGTCTGGGTGTCGGGCGCCACCGCACCGGCGGCAATTGCCGAAGTGTCGCGCCGTTTTGGCCGCATCGCGTTGCGCCGCATGGAGCGCACCGAACTGGACGCGGCGATTGCCAGCGCGTATTCGGGCGGCGGCGGCGATGCGTCGCAAGTGGCCGACGAATTCGATGCTAACCTCGACCTCACCAAGCTGCTGCAGGACGTACCGGCTATCGAGGATTTGCTCGAATCGTCCGACGACGCACCAGTCATCCGCATGATCAATGCGCTGCTGACGCAGTCGCTGCGCGAAGGCGCATCCGATATCCACATCGAGCCGTTCGAGCAGACCTCGGTCGTGCGCTTCCGTATCGACGGCACCTTGCGTGACGTGATACGGCCCCGTAAAGCCATCCATGCCTCGCTGATTTCGCGTATCAAAATCATGTCGCAGCTCGACATTGCCGAAAAGCGTTTGCCGCAGGACGGCCGCATCACCTTGCGCGTGGGGGGCAAGCCGGTCGACGTGCGCGTGTCGACCTTGCCGACTGGCCACGGCGAGCGCGCCGTGCTGCGTTTGCTGGATAAAGAAGCGGGCAAGCTCGATTTGTCGCACCTGGGCATGAGCCCGGAATTGCTGCCGCAGTTCGACGCACTCATCAACCAGCCGCATGGCATCGTGCTGGTCACCGGGCCGACCGGTTCCGGCAAAACGACCACGTTATATGCTGCCCTGTCTCGTTTGAACGCCACCACCACGAATATCCTGACGGTGGAAGACCCGATCGAATACGACCTGGCCGGCGTTGGCCAGACGCAAGTCAATGCACGCATCGACATGAGCTTTGCCAAGGCCCTGCGCGCAATTTTGCGCCAGGACCCGGACGTGATCATGATCGGCGAAATCCGTGACCTGGAAACTGCGCAGATTGCCGTGCAGGCTTCGCTGACGGGTCACCTGGTGCTGGCCACCTTGCACACGAACGATGCCGCCGCGGCTGTCACGCGTTTGCTGGATATGGGCATCGAACCGTTCCTGCTGTCGTCGTCGCTGCTGGGCGTGATGGCGCAGCGCCTGGTGCGCAAACTGTGTCCGTACTGCAAGCGCAGCGATGGCGAGCACATGCATGCGGTGGGCTGCGACAAGTGTGGCATGACTGGTTACCAGGGCCGCGTCGGGGTCTACGAAATGCTGGAAACTACCGATGAAATTCGCGCCCAGATCCACAACCGCGCATCCGAAGCGGAAGTGCGTGCGGCGGCGCAGAACAGCGGCATGACCACGATGCGCGAAGACGGCGAACGCTGGCTGCGCGATGGCACCACGACGCAAGCCGAGCTGCTGCGCGTCACCAAGGACTGAGTTGAGGATGAACTAAATGCCGGCATTTCGTTATGAAGCCGTCGATACCGTCGGCGCCACCCGCAAGGGCGTGGTCAACGCCGATACCGCGCGTGCTGCGCGGGCCGATCTGCGCCTGCAAGGACTGCTGCCGCTGACCGTCGACGCCATCGCGCACCAGGTCGACGCCAGCGGCGCCACGCGTTCGCGCGGCTTCGGTGAACGCCTGTCGCAAGTCGAACTGGCATTATTTACGCGTCAGCTGGCAAGTTTGCTGGAAGCGGGTTTGCCGCTGGAGCAGGCGTTCTCGGCCTTGCTGGAACAGGCCGAGCGCCCGTATGTGCGCGACCTGGTCGCATCGATCCGCGCCGAAGTCATGGGCGGCGCGTCGTTCTCCGATTCGCTGTCGCGCCACCCGCGCGATTTCGCCGAAATTTACCGCGCGCTGGTGGCGTCGGGCGAGCAGATCGGCCACCTGTCACGTGTGCTGACGCGCCTGGCCGACTACATCGAACGGCGCAACGCGCTGGTGCAAAAGGTGCGTTTGGCATTTACTTATCCGGCCATCGTCACGGTGGTCGCGTTTGCCATCGTCATCTTTTTGCTGACGTACGTGGTGCCGCAGATCGTGTCGGTGTTTGCCAATACCAAGCAAAAATTGCCGGTGCTGACCATCATGATGCTGGCCGTCTCGGACTTTACGCGCGCCTATGGTCTGTATGTTGCCGCCATTCTCGTGGCGGCCTGGTTCGCGTGGCGCCGCGCGCTGCGCAATCCTGCATTGAAACGGCGCTGGCACACCTGGCTGCTGACCGCGCCGGTGTACGGAAAATTCGAGCGCAGCCTGAATACTGCGCGCTTTGCCAGCACGCTGGCTATTACCACCGGTTCCGGTGTACCGATCTTGCGCGCGCTCGACACCAGCCGCGACACGCTGTCGAACGTGGCGATGCGCGAACTGGTTGAAGAAGCGTCGGCCAGTGTGCGCGAAGGCGTGTCGCTGGCACGCGCGCTATCCGTGCAAAAACACTTTCCGCCAATGCTGGTGCACATGATCCGCGCCGGCGAAATTACCGGCGAATTGCCCGCCATGCTCGAGCGCGCTGCAGACTCGCAGCAGCAAGATCTGGAACGGCGCACGCTGACCATCGCCGGCCTGCTGGAGCCGGTGCTGATCCTGGCCATGGGCCTGGTGGTGCTGCTGATCGTCCTGGCCGTGCTGATGCCAATTATTGAAATCAATCAGCTGGTGCGCTGACGCGTGCATGAGGAATTGTCCATGAATACGATGAAAAAACTGCCGTTGCTGGCCACGGTGCTGGCGCTGGTGGCCCTGACCGCCTCAATTGCCTACTGGCTGATGGTGCTCAATCCACCGCCGCAACGCCCGATCGCGAATGTCGCTGTCGCCGTGACGCCGCCACCCAGCGTCGATGCCGCTGCCACCTTGTTTGGCGGCCAGGTCGCCACGGCTGTTGTCAGCAATTACGTGCTGACCGGCGTGATTGCGTCCGGCAGCCAGGGCGTGGCCATCATCGTCGCGGACGGCGGCGCACCGAAGGCCTTGAAAATTGGCCGTGAAGTCGCGCCTGGCATCACCTTGAACGAAGTCTATCCACGCTACGTGACTTTGCTCGACAACGGCATCAGCAAGCGCATCGATCTGGCCGCCGACAGCCATGGCGCTACGGCCATGTCGGGCGTACTGACGGCGCCGATGTCGAATCAGGTGCCGGCGCAAGTGGTAGCCGAGCCACAAATGTCGCCCGGCGCGCTGCAACAGCCGCCCAGCCTGATGACCGGTCAGCCGGTTCCCCAACAGCAGCCGCAACAACAACAGCAACCGTCCGGCCCGTCGCCATCGAACCCGGGCGCGGTCCAGCCGACCAATGTCCCGGTCCCACCGGCGCAAGTGCAAAGCCCGCCGCCCACGCGCAATTACGCTACGCCGGCGACGATGTAGTTGTTGACGGGGAAGTCTTCAACAGGGCTTCCCAATGCACGCGCCGCGCCAGATTGCGCGAGGCGGCGATCCCTTGTCGTATCGACACGATTTTTCTTGACGAGCCAAGCTTGCGTGGCACATCCTGCATGCAGCGCCGTCAAGCGAAGCCAACTACTCGACCGAAAGGAATCGCCATGAAGATTTCTCAGCAATGCTGCGCTGCCGGCATGCTTGCATTGATTATGGGCACCGCCGGCGCCGCCGGCACCGCTGGCGCCGCCGGCACCGCTGGCGCCGCTGCGCCGGGTAGCCACGCCACGCCATTTTCGTTGAGTCGTAACGCGCAAGGGGTGCCCATTATCAGCGCGCCCACGCTGTCGGGCGCCGCCGCCGGTCTCGGCTTCGCTTACGCACAGGATAATTTCTGCCTGCTGCAGGATTACATCATGACCGTCAATGGCGACCGCTCGCGCCATCTGGGGCCGAATGCGCCGGTGCTGATGCAGATCGACCGGGCCAGCACGGTCAATATCGCCAGCGACATTTTTTACCGCTTCTACGTCGACGGTGCGCGCGCCGATGCGCTTTATGCCAACGTTGACCAGGAAACGCGCGACCTGATCGCCGGCTACGTCAGCGGCGTGAACCGCTACCGCACCCAGACGCCATCAAAACTCATCGATCCAGCCTGCCGTGGCAAACCGTGGGTGCGCGCCATGACCGTGGCCGACATGCACAAGATCCTGCTCGACAAGACCATCCTCGCGAGCGGCGCCAATTTCGTGGAAGCCTTTGCCGGCGCCACGCCGCCAGGTGCCTCGGCGCCGGCATTCGCCAGTACCAGTACCAGCACCAGCACCGGCCTTAGCACCAGCACCACTGCAACGGCGGACATGGACAACTTGCGTCAGGCATCGCTTCCAGAGCTGCCGCTGGCCAGCAACGCCTGGGCCTTCGGACGCGACACGGTGGCCGGTCGCGGCAGCCTGCTGCTGGGGAATCCGCACTTTCCCTGGACCGGCAGCAACCGTTTTTACCAGGCGCGCATGACCGTGCCCGGACTGCTGGACGTCACCGGCGCGGCATTGGGCGGCTTGCCGATCATCCAGATCGGTTTCAACAAAACCTTGAGCTGGAGCCATACGGTATCGGCGGGCCGGCGCTTCACGTTTTTCGAGCTGAGCCTCGCACCGGACGACCCGCTGACTTACCTGGTCGACGGCGTCAGGCAGCGCATGGAACCAGTCGACGTCAATGTGCCGGTGCTGGTCAACGGCGTGCTGGGCACGGTGAGCCGGCGCCTGTACCGCACGGAATTCGGCCCGATCCTTGTCATTCCCGGTGCGGGGCTGGGCTGGACGACGGCGCGCGCGTATGCTTTTGGCGACGTCAATATCAATAACAACCGCGTGCTGCGCAGCTGGCTCGACATCAGCCAGGCCGGCACCGTGCGCCAGGCGCGCGACACGATGGTGCGCAATCTCGGCATTCCCTGGGTGAACACGGTGGCGGCAGATTCAACCGGCGAAGTCATGTATGCCGACCTGACCCCGATGCCCAATGTGGACGCAGCCCATATCGCGCGCTGTCTGCCCAGTCCGGGCGCGGCGGCCTTGCTGCAAGCGGCCGATCTGCTGGTGCTGCGTGGCTCGTCGCGCGACTGTGCATGGCGCAACGATAGCCATGCGGTAGCACCCGGCATCGTGCCAGCGTCACAATTGCCGGTGGCAATCCGCACCGATTACGTCAGCAACTCGAACGACAGTTACTGGCTGGCCAACCCGGCCATCACGTGGAGCGGCATAACGCCAATGGCCGGCCCGGTCGGCGTGCCGCAGCGCCTGCGCACCCGCGCCACGCTGACCATGATCGAACGCCGGCTGGCCGGTACCGACGGTTTGCCCGGCCGCCAGTTCAGCGCCTGGCATCTGCAAAAACTGCTGTTCAACAGTGACAATTACGCAGCGAACATGGTGCTCGACGACCTGCTGACGCTGCGCGGCAGTTATCCGTCGGTCATGATGCCTGACGGTAGCGAAGTGCAGCTTTCGGCTGGCTGGGATGCACTGGCACGCTGGGACCGACGCAGTGCGACGGGTTCGCGTGGCGCGCATGTGTTTCGCGAATTCTGGCGCAACGCGCGCCTGATCCCGAACCTGCACCGGATCGCTTTCACGCCGCTGGACCCGGTGCATACACCTTCCGGCCTACGCACCGACGATGTTGCCGTGCGCAATGCGCTACTCCAGGCAATGGGCCGCGCTGTGCAGCAGTTCAAGGCGGCCGGCATCGCGCCCGATGCGCCGCTCGGCTCGATGCAGTACGTCGTGTGGGGCGATCGCAACATTGCGGTACCGGGCGGCGAGGAGTTTGAAGGCGTGCTCAACAAGCTGGAGCAACGTCCTTTCGTCAATGGACACTATCAGCCGTACTTCGGCGTGAGCTATGTCCAAGTTATCGAATACCAACCGCGTGGCCTGCTGGCCCAAGGACTGCTGAGCTACTCGCAAAGTACCGATCCACGCTCGCCTTATTACCAGAATCAATTGCCCGCGTTTTCGGAAGGGAATGTGTTCAGTTTGCCTCAGCCGGATCAGAACAGGCGCCCGTAACGCCATCGCACCCGAGCGCTGCAACGTGCCCGGGCGATACTTTTTGCTGTTTCTGGGAAGCTAAACAGCTTGTTACGGCTGAGGCCGTGTCGGAAAGGCAGACCTGACCCCGGGTTGCGGTGTCAGCGCCGTAGTGCTGTGAATGCTGCAAATTCCCATGACCGGAAACCCAGCAGCAGGGTGTAGCCGTCGCGTTCTTCGGCGGCGAGGCGGCGGTCGTGGCGATGCAGGCGCGCCAGGTCGGCGGCCAGCTGGTTGATTTTCTGGCCCAGTTCCTGGGCGCTGGCCAGCGACAGGCGCGCTGGCAGGCACATCAATGTTTCACCGGCCCCGTCGAAGCGACCACTGAAATAGTCTTCCACCGCGTGTTCCCTGAAAAAATGCTGCACCGGTCCATCCGGCAGCCAGCGGAAGGCGTTCGACACGCGCAGACTGTAGCGGTTGAGCGGTTTGAGTTTGATCACGCGCAGTCGGTCGAGTTCCGCCAGAAAGCCGATGCATTCTGTTTCGCTCAGGGCATATGTTTCCAGCACTTGCTCGATGGTCCAGTGACCCATGCAACAGATGGCGACGAGCAGCAGGCGCGGTTTGCTGACCAGCGATTTTTCCTGCGGCAGAGTGAGGGTGTCGGCCTGGGGCCGGGAATCGGTCGCGCGGCGCAGAACGTCGTCGAGGCCGATGCCGGCTGCCTGACAAATTTGCGCCAGCCGGGACAGGGCCATGTCTTTCTGGCCGAACAGGCGCTTGATGCTCGATTCGCTCATGTCGATGCGTTCGGCCAGCATGCGATAGGTGATGCCGGCTGCGCGCAGTTCAGCACGCAACACATCGACAATCAGTTCAGGTGAACTCAAAAGGGCCTCGGCAGATTGGAAGGTATCGGAAAACGCACCTCAATGTACCGGAATTTGATACTTGGTACAAGCAATTGGCCGATCATGCCAAGCACAACGACACTGCTGGCTGGCTTGAATCGCGGACGCCGCCATGGCGTCCGCAGGCGGCCACCACACAATCTACTCTTCTTCCGGCTCCAGCTTCGCCTTCTTCAGCGCTTGCTTCGCAGCTTGCCGCTGCGCACCGACGGTTGGCGCGTGTGAACCCGCCGCGCGCGCCATGGCGGCCTGGGCCACCGGGTTGCGTGGCTTCAGCGCCTGCTGCGATGGTTCAATTCGCAAGTGCATCTTCTGTCGTGTGGCCAGGGCCTTGTTTGCCATCGCAGTGTCCTCACTATTTACAAAACGTAGCGCGACAAGTCCTCGTTTTCAGACAGCTTGTCGAGCCTGCTGTTGACGTACGCGGCATCGATCGCCAGCACCTTGCTGCCCGCGTCACTGGCCGTAAACGAGATTTCCTCGAGCAGTTTTTCCATCACCGTGTACAGGCGGCGCGCGCCGATGTTTTCAGTGCGTTCGTTGACGGCGAATGCAATTTCGGCCAGGCGCGTGATGCCGTCCGGCGCGAACTGCAGGCTGACGCCTTCGGTACCCAGCAACGCCTCGTACTGCTTGGTGAGGCAGGCGTCGGTGCCGGTAAGTATCGATTCGAAGTCGGCGATCGACAGCGATTCAAGTTCCACCCGGATCGGAAAACGGCCCTGCAACTCGGGGATCAAATCGGACGGTTTGGCCAGATGGAAGGCGCCCGAGGCAATGAACAGGATGTGATCGGTCTTGATCATGCCGTACTTGGTGTTGACGGTGGTGCCTTCGACCAATGGCAGCAAGTCACGCTGCACGCCTGCGCGGGAGACCTCGGCGCCGCCGTGTTCCGAGCGCGAGGCGATCTTGTCGATTTCGTCGAGGAACACGATACCGTTCTGCTCGACATTGTTGATTGCGGTCAGCTTCATTTCGTCGTCGTTGATCAGCTTGGCAGCTTCCTCATCGACCAGCAATTTCATCGCATCCTTGATCTTCATCTTGCGCGGCTTCTTGCGGTTCGCGTTGGCGCCGGCAAACATCGATTTGATCTGCTCCGTCATTTCTTCCATGCCGGGCGGCGCCATGATTTCCATCTGCTGGCCGGCGTCGGCCACGTCGATTTCAATCTCGCGATCGTCCAGCGACCCTTCGCGCAAGCGTTTGCGGAAGGTCTGGCGCGTCGTGTCGCCTTCTTTGGCATCTTTCGATTCGCTGCTGACATTGAAGCCAAAATCGCGTGCCGGCGGCACCAGAATATCGATCACGCGGTCTTCGGCAGCGTCCTCGGCGCGCTGGCGCACCTTTTTCATTTCGCTGGCGCGGGTCTGCTTGATGCCGATATCGATCAGGTCACGGATGATGGTGTCGACATCGCGGCCGACATAACCCACTTCGGTAAATTTGGTTGCCTCGATCTTGATGAACGGTGCATCGGCAAGTTTTGCCAGACGGCGTGCAATCTCGGTTTTGCCGACGCCCGTCGGGCCGATCATGAGAATGTTTTTCGGCGTAATTTCGTGGCGCAGCGGCTCTTCCACCTGCTGACGGCGCCAGCGGTTGCGCAGCGCGATGGCCACCGCGCGCTTGGCGGCGCCCTGTCCGACCACGTGTTTATCGAGTTCAGAAACAATTTCCTGCGGGGTCATATTCATTTGGCAGTGCCTTCAGCCGATGCGTCGCTCAGCGTTTCAATGATGTGGGACATATTCGTGTAAATGCACAGCTCACCGGCGATGGTCAGCGCTTTCTTGATCACTTCTGCCGGCGACAGATCCGTGTTTTCCTGCAGCGCTTTTGCAGCGGACTGGGCGTAGATGCCGCCCGAGCCGATGGCGCCGATGCCGTCTTCCGGCTCCAGCACATCGCCATTACCGGTGATGATCAGGGTGACTTCGCGGTCGGCCACGAGCAGCATGGCTTCGAGTTTGCTCAGCATGCGGTCGGTGCGCCAGTCCTTGGCCAGTTCGACCGAGGCGCGCAGCAAGTTGCCCTGGTGTTTTTCGAGTTTGCCTTCGAAGCGGTCGAGCAAGGTAAAAGCGTCGGCGGTGGCGCCGGCGAAACCACATAAAACTTTACCGTTGTAGAGCTTGCGTACCTTGCGGGCCGAGCCCTTCATGACGACGCTGCCGAGGGTGACCTGGCCATCGCCGCCGAGCGCAACTTCTGCACCGCGCCGGACGCTGACGATGGTAGTACCGTGAAATTGTTCCATTTATCTGCCTTGGTGGTTATCTAGCCCTTCAAAACTGGGGCTGAACCACCAAATTGCAAGCCAAAACAGCGGCGCGACGATGCAGATTTAATATCGGTGCGGGAACAGGCGGGCGCAATCGGCGCCACCGAGCAGGCGCAGCAGTTCGGTAACGAGGTGGCTCAGGTCGCGCAACTCGACGTGAATCTTCTCCTGCTGCAGCGAGCGCAGCTTTTCCACCAGGATCGCGGCACATCCGTAATCGATGCGGGTCAGGCCCGTGCAATCGAGTACAGCCGGGTTGTTGGTCGCGGCAAACGCACCGATGGACGCCATCAGCGGGGCGCAGTTGCCATCGATAACGGCGGGCAGCACGAAGTGATCGCCACTGGCGGCACTGCCACTCGCGGCCGCTGCGCTGGCCACATTTGGCGCCGGTTCGAACGACGGCGGCGACACTTCGAAAGTCACGCAGTAATCCATCGCTGCTTCTTCGAATTCTTTTTCACGGTGCAAAATTTGCAGCAGTTCGATCATCAGCAACCACGCCGACTCGCCGCTGCTGGTGTCGCCGACCACAAGGGCGGGGCGCAACAGGCTGGCCAGCGTCTCGGCGCCTGCCACCACCAGTGCGCGCTTGCGCTTGCGCAGTCCCTGCAGCGTCGCCAGCAGCCGCGCACAGCCGACTTCGGTCACGGCGCGCACCTGGTCGAGTTCGATGCGCAACACCGCGCTGTCGACCGGGGCCGCCAGCAAGCGTGCCAGTTGCGGCGCGCTGTCTTCATCGAGTGTGCCGGACAAGGTGGCAGTCGGCGCGAGACCGCTGGCGCCAGCCGGACCGGTGCTGCGCGCTTGGTAGGCCGGCGGCGAGGTTTCAAACGCGCTGGCGTAATCGATGGCGATGCTGTCGAAGGCTTCTTCGCGCCCTTGCGCCTGGTACAGGTCGAACAGCATCCACCAGATCCGGCGCTCGCCGCGGCCTTCGGCAGCCAGGCTTTCCGTGAGGATGGCTTCGGCAGCGGCGTCCTGGCCGTTCGCATACAGAATGGCGCTTTCTTCCACCGGTGCGCTGGCAGGCGCCACCGCCGCTTCCGGCGCACTGAACAGCGAGTGCAGGCCGCTCGGCTCCCCCAGCGTCAGCGTGGCGCCGGTGGACTGGATCACGCTCCTGCCCGGCGGATGCCCCCAGGCAGGTTCGGGCTGGTTGAAGATGTCGGACGACATCTCCAGTTCAATTGCATCGATCTTGGCGGCGGTCTCGCGCGAAATTTCACGCTGGCGGGCGCGGTCAGCCTCGGTGTTCCCTGGCGTCAGGCGTGTCGATTCACCGGTGCGCGCCAACGTGTTGGCGGCGCTTTCCGATGTTCCGTTCTTTCTCGTCAAAAAGGAGAAAAGCCCCACTGCATTTCCTGTCGCGTTGTCCTGGCTGTGACGTTAGCACAGCGATGCGCGGCGTGAAGCACGCGTCGTGGCCAGGAATGAAGCCGCTAGTGTATCCCATGGGCAATCTAAAATGGCCCCGCGTTTCGTATGGAAACATGTTGGGTGAAAAAAAAGCATGCGGCGCGGCGCATGCTTTTTGATAGTTGCCAGTACTGAGCAGGCATTAGTCGCCGTACAGCTTTTGCTTCAGTTCGCGGCGTTGCTGGGCTTCCAGCGACAGCGTGGCGGTTGGGCGGGCGATCAGGCGCGGGATGCCGATCGGCTCACCCGTTTCTTCGCACCAGCCGTAATCGCCGCCGTCGATCGAGGCGATCGATTGCTGAACTTTTTTGAGCAATTTGCGCTCGCGGTCGCGCGTGCGCAGTTCCAGCGCATGCTCTTCCTCGATGGTGGCACGGTCGGCCGGGTCCGGCACAAGTACCGTCTCGCGCAAGTGCTCGGTGGTTTCTCCGGCGTTTTTGAGCAGGTCTTTTTCGAGCTGCTGCAGGCGCGCCTTGAAAAACGCCAATTGGGCCGCGTTCATGTAGTCCGAATCGCCCATCGCGCGGATCTGATCTTCCGAGATGATTTGCTCTTCAGCGGCGCTGTTCGATTTGCTAGTTTTCGTCATGACTTCACTTACCTTCGATGCGACAGAGGTTTCCATATTATCAGTTAGCTCAGCAGTAAAATCTCTCTGGGCTGCTGGTCTTTTGCGCGTGCATTCACACGGGCTGGTTCTCCAAAACCGGGATAGTTTATACCAAACACTGCTCCAGACCGCGGATAAACACGTCTTTCGGTAAATTCTTGCCAATAAAGACCATCTTGCTGCCACGTTCTTCGTGTTCGGCCCATTTTGCACCAAGATCGCTGCCCATAATCTGGTGAACACCCTGGAACACCACCTTGCGCTCGGCGTCTTCCATCAGCAGCACGCCTTTATAGCGCAGCATGCGCGGACCGAACACGTTCACCAGACTGTTCAAAAACTCGTCGAGGCGCTGCGGGTCGAATGGACGGTCGCTCTTGAACACGAAGGCGGCGATGTCGTCGCTGTGGTGGCTGCTGTGATGGTCGTGGCTGTCATGGGCGTGATCGCACGCTTCGGTGTGCACGTGTTCGTGATCGTGTTCCGACGCATAGGCTTCGTCGGCGGTGAGAAACGCCGGGTCGAGGTCGAGCTTGTCGTTGAGGTTGAAGCCGCGTAAATCGAGCACGTCGGAAATCGGGGCGTTGCCAAAATTACTGGTGGAAATGGGCGCGCGCGGGTTAATGCGCTTGATGCGGGCGGTCAGCTCGGCCAGTTGTTCCGCGTCGACCAGGTCGGTTTTCGACAGCAATATTTTGTCGGCAAAGCCAATTTGACGCTGCGCTTCTTCGTGTTCGTCCAGCTGCGCCATCGCATGGCGCGCATCGACCACCGTGACCACGGCGTCGAGCAGATAGTGCACGCCGACACCTTCGTCGACAAAAAACGTCTGCGCCACCGGGCCCGGGTTGGCCAGGCCGGTCGTTTCGATGACCACGTGGTCGAAATCGAGCTCGCCGGCGTCGCGCTTTTGCGCCAGATTCGTCAGCGCCACGATCAGGTCGCCGCGCACGGTGCAGCAAATGCAGCCGTTGTTCATTTCGATGATGTGCTCGGTGCTGTCCTGCACCAGGATCTCGTTGTCGATGTTTTCCTGGCCAAACTCGTTTTCGATGACAGCAATGCGCAGCCCGTGCGGTTCATGCAGGATGCGGTTGAGCAGCGTGGTTTTGCCCGCGCCAAGAAAGCCGGTCAGGATAGTGCTTGGAATTAATGCCATGGAGTGCCAATCAAGTCGTTAAGCCAAACGCGGCCTGGAGAACGAGCGATTATGCCGCAATTTACAGCCTGCTTCATCACGCGGCCGTCCGATTGATCTGGATCAGGCGTGCCGGGCTACGATTTGTCTTTTGCGCGCGGATGGGCGCGGTCGTACACGGCGGCCAGGTGCTGGAAGTCGAGCGCCGTGTAGACCTGGGTTGATGTGATGCTGGCGTGGCCCAGCAGTTCCTGCACGGCGCGCAAATCGCCCGACGATTGCAGCAGGTGCGACGCAAACGAATGACGCAGCACGTGCGGATGCACGTGCACCGGGCTGCCGGCCAGGATGGCATGCTGTTTCAGGCGCTGCTGCACCGACCGCGGCGTCATGCGCGCTCCGCGTGCCTTCAAGAACAGCGCCGCGCTGCCATCGCGCGCGGGCGGACGTACGGCCAGCCACGCGGCAATCGCTGCCTGCGCGGGCGCGCCAACCGGCACCCTGCGCATCTTGCTGCCCTTGCCGGTGACCACCACATCGCCGCCAGCGGCGTCGTACCAGCTGAGCGAGTCGGCGCCGGTCCAGGCCAGGTCGAGGCTGGTCAGTTCGGACACGCGCAGGCCGCTCGAATAGAGCAGTTCGAACATCGCCCGGTTGCACAGTTCGGCAGGTTCGGGATGGCCGTGGGTATTTGCCGTCATCAACTGCACGGCGGCATCGACCGACAGCGCTTTGGGCAAACTTTTCGGACGGCGCGGGGCGCGCACACCATCGACCGGGTTGACGGCCAGCGCGGTGTGTTCGGCAAACCAGGTAAAAAATCCGCGCCAGCCGGACAGCAGGCGCGCGATGCTGCGTGGCGATAAACCTTCGCCGTGCAGTCTGGCGGCGAAGCGGCGGATCATGGCGTGATCGATGGCGGCAGGCGCTGCATGGTCGGACAAACGGTCCAGCACGGCCAGGTCACGCCGGTACGCCGCCACCGTGTTGGGAGCGAGGCGACGCTGGGTGGCCAGCTGCGCCAGGTAGCGCTCCGGCCAGTCAGCGCCGGTTTCCATCAGCTGCGCAGACCGGCCAGCGCGACGCTGGCGGTTTCGCCGATATGGGTCAGGAAGGCAGTGCCCATGTCGGCACGGAAACGCTCTGGATCGGGCGAGCCGAGGATCAGCAGACCGAAGGCATGGCCGCCAGCCGCGAGCGGCAGGATGACGGTGGAGCGCACGTCGGCCGCATCGTCGAGCCAGCGCACGGCTTCGAAATCGTGGTTGCTGCCGCAATACGGCGCGCGCAGGCTGTTGGCAAAGATGCGCGCATCGTCCGATACGCCTTGGGCAAACCAGTGCGCGCTGTGGCTGTCGGCCACTTCCCACAGGCGCAAGGTGGCGTGCGGCACATTAAAATTCGATTGCAGGCCGGCCAGTAACGCGCGCGGCATGTCGCCGGCATGGTGGGCGCGCAATAAATCCTGGGTCCAGCCATGGAAACGGTTGGCAATGGCGGCGTTTTCCTCGGCGAGTTGCGTCAATTCCTGCATGCGCAATTCGAGCGCAGCATATTTGGCGCGCATCACTTCCATCTGGCGTTCCTGCAGCGAGACAGTTTTACCGGTGAGCGGGCTGGACAGCTTGACCTCTGCCAGCAGGGCCACTTGCTCGGAGAAAAAATCAGGATGCCCGGCCAGGTAGGCGGCGACGGTGGCGGAGTCCAGTGGTACGGTCATCGGGTGCAATCTTTGTAAGTGAGTTTGACTGCAATTTTAACCGAGCCATCGCGACAATCGGGCACCCCAACAAAAAAGACGCCCGCAGGCGTCTTCGCGGCAGGCGCGGTGTGTCAGAACTTGTGGCGGATGCCAATTTGCAGCGCGCGGCCGTTGTCGCCGGGCGTTTTCACGAACCCGCCCGGCGAGCCGGCCGTACCAGGGGTGTACTGGCCATCGTTCTGGTTGTCGATCTGTGCCACCACTGTATAGATGTCGGTGCGTTTGGACAGGTTGTAGTCGTAGCCCAGTGCGTACAACTTGGCGTCGCTGTTCGAACTGGTACGGTCATCCTGCAGGGCCACCGAGGCCATGATGCGGCCGGCGCCGATGCGGTAATGCACGCCAAGCTGGTAGCTGGCCGAATCCTGCTGGGTATTCAGATTGATGTTGGTGATAAAAATATTGCGCAGTGCAGCGGCAGTGGGTGCGCCAAGCGGCGCCAGCAACGGTGCCACGGTGCCGTCCCAGCCGGCAGTGTAGTCGGCCACCAGCACCGAGTGGGTGTTGCGCTGGTTATGGTAGCCGGCAAAGAATTTCCAGTTGTCGAGCGCGTACGAGCCGCCCACGGTGATGGTGCGCAGGCTTGGGCGATCGTTCTGGTCGTAGCCGTGGTTGTAGCCGATGCCGACGTCGAAGCCGTTGGCTTTATAGGTCATCGCACCGGCCCGGAACTTGTTGTAGCGGCCCAGGTAGCCGGAATTTTTGGTGCCGTACATCAGCGAGCCACCCAGGCCGTTGGGCAGCGCCACGCGGTACTGGATCGATTTTTGCGAGCGGATATCGGCGCCCAGTGCAGTGAAGCCGGCGGTGCCGCCGGTGATGCCGCCCCAGGTGCCCGCGGTGCCGGATTCAAACGCATCCGCAGCATTGAACACTTCGTAGCTCGGGGTGTACATGCGCCCCAGCATGATGGCGCCGACCGGCGTGACCAGGCCCACCATCGACGTACGGTCGAACAGGGCCTTTTCGGGATTCACCGCAGGACCGCCCGGCACCTGGAACGCAGTGCGCAGACGCGACACGATGGCGGCCGGAATGGCCCCCATGCCGCGTGTCAGGTACAAGCCCTGGTTGTCGTTGATGAGTGTCGGCTGCTGGGTACCGGTGTCGAGTTCCACCCGGGCCTCAAGATTGAAAATGGTCTTGTAGCCATTGCCCATGTCCTCGACGCCTTTGAAGCCGATCCGCGAACCGTCGGCAATGCCGCTGGCGATCTTGGTCGGACCGTCTTTCTGAAACATGACGCCAGCGTCGGCGATGCCGTAAATGGTGACATTCGATTGCGCCATGACAGGCAATGCGAAGGCGGCGCCGATCAATACGGCGAGATAGCGGGTTTTCATGAAGTCTCCGTTGTTTTTGTAAAATACTTGCCACTTGTGTAGCTCAGTCAAATATGACACTGATCAACACGGCTGTACATACTGCTAACGGTGACATCATTTATCGCGGATAGCCCCGTTGTTGAGACGCAACGTGGACGCGGCGCAAAAACAACAAGGGCGAATCCGGTTGCCCGAATTCGCCCTTGCGCAGGTTCAACAAACAGGGCCGCAGCCCCGCATGCTTAGAACGAGTGGTTCACGCCGATATCGTAGTGATTGATCGTCGACGAAACGGTGGTGGTGCCAATGGCGCCTTCTTTACGCGCTGCATCGATGTAGATGTAAGTGCGTTTCGACAGGCTGTACTCGTAGCCCAGTGCCAAT
Organism: Pseudomonadota bacterium; assembly: GCA_030853745.1. Taxonomy (GTDB): domain Bacteria; phylum Pseudomonadota; class Gammaproteobacteria; order Burkholderiales; family Burkholderiaceae_D; genus JALYUM01. The sequence continues at coordinate 26,196 of JALYUM010000050.1, forward strand.
TGCTTGGTAACTGGCTGGCCATCAGGCGTCTTGCGGCCGTAACCTGCCAGGAATTTGCCCGGGCCCATGGTGTAGTTCGCGCCCAGCACCCACGATTTGACTTCCGAATTCAGTGCGAATGTGTGGTCGCGGTCCTGGTGGCTGTACGTGCCCATCAGTTTCAGCTCAGGCATGACCAGGAACGATGCGCCCAGCACATACATTTTGGTCTCGACCGCGTTACGCTCGTAGGCCAGCAAGGCGCCCACTGGACCGTTGGTGTAGGTGCCATTGACCGAGAACGGGTTGCTGGTTGCGGCTGCATTGGCGGCGTACTGTGGAATGGTGGCGGTGCCGCGGCCAACGATGGCTGCACCGTTGTTGGATTCTTTGGTGCCGACAGCACTGTTGAACTGGAAACCAGCGAACGACGGGCTGTTGTACCAGGCAGCGTTCGAGAAGCGGTTACCCGAGTTGCCAACCGTGCCGAGCGGGTCCGACGTGTAGCCAGCAACGCTCAGGTCGGTATAGAAACCGGCAGGCGATGGCAGGCCGTGGAATGGCTCGAAAGCCATGATGTTTTCCTGCATTGGGGTCAGGCCGCGACCGATGCGGACCATACCGAAATCACCTTGCAGGCCGACGCGCGACTGACCCTGGAACAATGGACGCTGGGCGGTACCGGCAGCATTGGTTTCCACGGTGCCGGTGTCTGGCTCGTAGCGCATTTCCAGTTGGAAGATTGCTTTCAGGCCGTTGCCCAGATCTTCACTACCCTTGAAACCCAGGGTGTTCGACGCACGCTTGCCGATGGCCAGGGTCTGGTCGGAGCGCTTGACGAAGCCGGCGTCGATGGTGCCGTAGATTTGTACGTTGCTTTGCGCCTGGGCGATGCCGGCGAATGCGCCAAGCAATGCCACTGCCAGAAGAGATTTTTTCATTGTTTTGTTGTCCTTAAAGTGAATCGGTATCCCAGGGGGCATGAAGTCTTTGCTCATTGCCAGAGTAGGTGAACTTGTGTGCTTGTTGCGTCAAGATTCTGTGATTTGTTAATTATGAACGGGGACCTTGGTCGATAGCCAATAATTCGCTGCTGTCTGTTGTATTTCCGTAACGAATCGTCCATCCATGCACCATTTTTGTGCATGGGAGAAGCTGCAGAACTGTTGAGATTGCCACAAGAAATCAGCGATGTTCTTTGTGCCGCATCAAAGGATGGCATGTTCTGCATGTTCCGCACCACGTGCTGGCTTAGACTTGGCCACATCGGTGCATAAACACGCGCCACAAAGCGACGGCGTTGTATATTTGCAACTAACAATGCCTTGTTGTACTCTCCCTATTCAATTTGATAATCCTATGGCTAACCGAGAAGAGCTGGCGATCATCCGTGGTGCACGTGCTGGTAATGCAGCGGCGCAACTATCGCTGGGGGAGAGGTATTTGTTTGGCAGCGCGGGGTTGCCGCGCAGTTTGCCAACGGCACTGCACTGGCTTGACCGCGCGGCGCTGCAAGGCTGCGCACCTGCCTGGGAACTCATTGGCAACCACGTGCCGCTGGAACTGGCGCGCCAGAGTCCGGCCTCCGTGCTCCAATGGTACGAGCGTGCCTGGCGCGCCGGTGTCCCGCGGGCCGGGCTTGTGTATGCGCAACTTGCCCTGGGACCGCGCTGCCTTGCCGCGCCTGCCGGCGTCGATGCTGCCGATGTGATCCAGGCGCTTGAGGCAGCGGCGCAAGCGGGTTTTCCGGAGGCCCAGTGGATGCTGGCCCAACAGCACGCCGACGACCCCGCGCCAGCCAGCCGCACCGAACCGGTGCGTTCTCACGCTGCTGACGCGACGAGCCCTGCACACAGCATTGTCCCCCGGCTGCAGCGTGCGGCCGACGGCAGCATGACCGAAGCGCGCTTCACACTGATCGAACAGGCGTGGGAGACGCAACAATGGCCGTTGTACCTTGCGCGCAGTCTGCCGCTGGTGCGCAGTCTGCTCGATGCCGCGCAAAAGCTCGGCCGCGCTGCCCCGCGTCTGGCTCCCGGCGAGGTCAGCATGGTGTCGCGCTGCGCCCGCCTGCTGTCCGACGGAGTCAGCGCCGGGGCCCATGGCGGGAGCGGGCCGGAGGAAGTGCACCGGCTGTGGCAGTTGGCAGCGGCCGAACAGGATGCCCATGCCCAGTTGGCGCTTGGCCTGTGGTGGGCGCGGATGGGCATCGATGGACGGCGTGATGAAACTTTCGCTGGCGCCGCCAACTTCAAAAAAGCGATTCGCTGGCTTGAGCAGGCTGGCGAGCAGGGTCTGGCGCAAGCGTGGTTTGCGCTGTCGCGTGTATATATGAAGCCGGAATTTTCGCAGCGCAATATCGCCGATGCCCAGGGCTACCTCGAGCGCGCGGCTGGCATGGGTTATCGCGAAGCACAGTTCGAGTGCGGCAACCTGGCATGGCGCGCGCGTCGCGATCACACGGGCAAGGACGTGCTGGCAGTGTTCTGGCTGCAAAAAGCAGCTGCCCAGGATTGTCTGCAGGCAGCCGCCATGCTCGATAAAATTGCGCCGCGCTACGATGGCGCACTGTTCACCGACACCGGCGCGCTGGGAACGCGGCGCGATTTGTCGCACACGCAGCCTTTGCTGGCAGCGCGCCTGGCACTGGCCGCCTTGTTTCAGCTGACGCGCGCCGAGGCATTGTTGCTCGATGTGCGGGGCGCCGACCGCGGTCATTGCCTGGTCGTCGATATCCGTGCCAGTTATGGCCGCAGCAAGCGCCGCTTGGTCCAGATCAACCCGGTGCAGCGTCAGCGTTTCGACCAGATTCTCAGCGTGTTCGGCAATGTCGATACCGGTCCATCAGGTCCGGAAGGAAATTATCGCCAGCGTTTGTACCGCTTGCGTACGTCGATCCCGGAGAAATCGAACAAAAGTGAAGACCTGCTTTTGTTTGGCTAAGTTAAAAATCCCTGGCAGAGCCAGATGATATTTAAAGGAAAATGCAACGCAAAAGCCGGTGACGATGCGGCATTGTTCAACGCTGGTACCTTGTACTAGAAGTCGATCTCGCCTTCAAACACGGTAACGGCGGGGCCGCTGAGAAAAACCGGCTGGCCTGGGCCGGCCCAGGCGATCGACAGGTCGCCGCCGCGCGCAGCAACTTTTACCGGCGAGTCGAGCACACCGCGCCGGATGCCGGCCACGACTGCCGCGCAGGCGCCAGTGCCACAGGCCAGTGTTTCACCGGCCCCACGTTCGAACACGCGCAGCCGGATGTGTTGCCGATTCACAATTTGCATGAAGCCGGCGTTCACCCGGCGCGGGAAACGCGCATGGTGTTCAATCAGTGCACCGGTATCTGCCACCGGCGCCGTCTCGACGTCATCGACAATTTGCACGGCATGCGGATTACCCATCGAAACAATGGAAAACAGCACCTCGGCCTGGCCGATGTGCAATGGCCACAAGACATCGTCGCCCTGTTTCACGCCGGTCAGCCCGGTTGCGTCGAACGGCACCGCAGCTGGATCGAGTACCGGCGCGCCCATGTCGACGGTGACGCTGCCGTCGCTTTCCAGGCGCGGCGCGATGATGCCCGACATGGTCTGGACGCGGATACTGTCTGCGCTGCTGAGGCCCTTGTCGTGCACGAAGCGGGCAAAGGCGCGGGCGCCATTGCCGCACTGCTCGACTTCGCCACCGTCATTGTTATAGATGCGGTAGCGGAAATCGGCGCCGGGCACCGTCGGCTGCTCGACGATCAGGATCTGGTCGGCACCGATACCGAAGCGCCGATCGGCCAGGCGCGCCCATTGTTGCGGTGTGAAATCGACTGCGGTGCGGGTGGCATCGATCACGATGAAATCGTTGCCGGCGCCGTGCATTTTGGTGAATTTAAGGTGCATTTATTCAGGTCCAGAAATCAGTTACAGCCCATCGTACAACGACGGCTCGCCCGGTGGCCGGGTCTTGAAGCGTTTATGGGTCCACAGATACTCGGCCGGCATCTCGCGAATGCGGTCTTCGATGAACGCATTCATGCGCCGCGCGGCCACCAGCATGTCGCTACCGGGAAAGTCTTCGAACGGCGGGTAGAACGTTACTTTATAGCCTTTGTAATCCGGCAAGAAGGTAGCGATTACGGGAATGACTTTGGCGCCGGTGGCGGCGGCAATGCGGCCCATGGCTGTCAGCGTGGCGGCTTCGACACCGAAAAATGGTACGAATTCCGCATCTTTTTCGCCGAAATCCATGTCCGGCAGCATGAAATAAGGAATGTGTTCACGCAGGGCGCGCAGGATCGGCTTGATGCCTTGTTCGCGCGTAAAAAGGCGTACCGGGCCGTAACGTTCGCGGCCATAGCGCAGCAAATCGTCGAAAGCCTTGTTCTTTTGTTGTGCGTAGACGCTCGACAGTGGGACCACGCGGGACGCCACGCCGGCCACGTCGAGACAGACAAAATGTGGACAGAACAGGATCGTCGGCCCGGCTTCCAACAGTGCTTTCGGCACGGTGCCGTCGATTTCGATGAGCTGGTGCATGCGTGGAACGGGCAGCCACCAGATCAGCGAGCGCTCGAGAATACTGCGCGAGTACACCTGAAAATGCCGGCGCGCGATTGCCACCCGTTCGGCTTCCGACAATGCCGGCATGCACAGGCGCAAGTTGATGAGCGCGATCTTGCGCCGTTTCGGAATGGCGTAGTACATCAGGTTGCCGACGGCTTCGCCAATCCGGCCCAGAATCGGCAGCGGCAGGAAATGCAGCAGCCACATGAAGAAGATCAGCACCTTCATGCGCCAGCCTCCGGCGCCGCCACGCCGTGCGGTTTTTTATAGCGGTTGTAGCTCCAGAAATACTGCGCCGGGCAACGGGCAATGAGTTTTTCCATGGCCAGGTTAATCGCGCCGGCCTGTTCAGCGGCACTGCCGTCGAGCGATCCGTCGAACGGCACGAAGCGCACCACGAAGCCGCGGCCTTTCGACAGGCGCTCGGCGTAGACCAGGATGACGTCGGCTTTGGCCATCTGGGCCAGTTTGGCCGGCAGAGTCATCGTGTACGCCGCGCGGCCAAAAAATGGCGCCCACACGCCTTCGCCTTCCTGCGGCACCTGGTCGGGCAGCACGCCGATCGGTTCGCCACGGCGCAATGTTTTCGCCAGGATGCGCACGCCCGACATATTCGCTGGCGCCAGGTGCAGGTTATGCCGTGCACGCGCACCTTCCACCAGCGGTTTCAACGCGGCCTGGCGGGGCGGGCGGTACATCACAGTGAGCGGTGTGTGCAACGCAATTTGCTGGGCGGTCATCTCGAAGCAGCCCAGGTGTGGCGTTAAAAACACAATGCCGCGGCCGGCGTCGAGCGCTGTCTGCACGTGCTCCCAGTTTTCGACGGTTGCCAGGCGATTCACGCGCTCCGGCTTCGCGCACCAGACAAACGCCAGCTCGATCAGCGACTTGCCCGCCTCGGCAATGGCGGCGTGCAGGTGCTGGCTGAAGCCCGCGTGTTCGAGGTTTTCACGCAGGCGCTTGCGGTGCGACGGCGATATGGCATACACCAGCCAGCCCAGCGCGGCACCCAGTGCGTGTAACTGACGTAGGGAAAAAATAGAGAGAAAGCGGAAAAGTAAAACGACCATAAAGCAGACCTGAGTTCGTGAACAGGCGTGTTGCCTGCGCAAAATTTCGTAAGGAGCGTAAAATACCACCGAATGCAGGATCCGCCGAGTTAACAGACAACTTGCGATGCGGAATATAAATGTCGCTAAAGCGTCGCGGAGCAAGTGCTACTGCGACAGAAATCACTTCTAGAACAGTTACAGGAGCTTCCATGTCAAACGATTTTCTCTTCACTTCCGAATCCGTCTCGGAAGGCCATCCCGATAAATGCGCGGACCAGATTTCCGACGCCATTCTTGACGCCATCCTCGCGCAAGACCCACGCGCACGCGTCGCTGCTGAAACCCTGTGCAACACCGGCCTGGTGGTCCTGGCCGGCGAAATCACGACGTTCGCCAATGTCGACTATATCCAGGTCGCGCGCGAAACTCTGCGCCGCATCGGCTACGACAACAGCGATTACGGTATCGACTACAAGGGTTGCGCGGTCATGGTGTGCTATGACAAGCAGTCGCCGGACATCGCTCAGGGCGTCGACGAAGGCGCCGGTATGGACCTCGACCAGGGTGCGGGCGACCAGGGCCTGATGTTCGGCTACGCTTGCGACGAGACCGCTGAACTGATGCCGGCCGCCATTCATTACGCGCACCGCCTGGTCGAGCGCCAGTCGCAACTGCGCAAGGATGGCCGCCTGCCATGGCTGCGTCCGGATGCAAAATCGCAGGTCACGCTGCGCTATGTGAATGGTCGGCCGGTTGCCGTGGACACGGTCGTGCTGTCAACCCAGCACGCGCCGGACGTCAGCCATGCGCAGATTCAGGAAGCGGTGATTGAAGAAATCATCAAGCAGGTGTTGCCACGCGAATGGTTGACCAACACGAAATACCTGGTCAACCCGACCGGCCGTTTCGTTATCGGCGGTCCGCAGGGCGATTGCGGCCTCACGGGCCGTAAAATCATTGTCGACACCTACGGCGGCGCAGCGCCGCACGGCGGCGGCGCGTTTTCGGGCAAGGATCCTACCAAGGTCGACCGTTCGGCAGCGTACGCGGCCCGTTACGTGGCCAAAAACGTTGTCGCAGCCGGCCTGGCGCGTCAATGCCAGGTGCAGGTCAGCTACGCCATCGGCGTCGCCAAGCCAATCAACATCACCGTCTACACTGAAGGCACCGGCGTGATTCCGGACGAGAAAATTGCCGAACTCGTTATGGCGCATTTCGATCTGCGTCCAAAAGGCATCGTGCAGATGCTGGATCTGCTGCGCCCGATTTACCAGAAAACCGCTGCCTACGGCCACTTCGGCCGCGAAGAGCCGGAATTCACGTGGGAACGCACGGACAAGGCCGCAATCCTGCGCGACGCGGCCGGCCTGAAGTAATACTGGTCAGCCATGCTGACGACCGGCGTGCGCCCCTGTGGCCACGCCGGTTTTTTTTTGAATCACCGGGAATCGACGATGACGCGAACGAGAAGCCTGCTTGCCTTGGCGACAGGCCTGACCATGATGACGCTGGCGCACGCGGTACCGCAGGACGCTGCGCCCAAGGCCTACCCGAATACCGCAGGCTTTGGCAGCGATGTCGATCCGAAAACACCGTGGTTCCAGGAATGCTTGCGGGTCGCGAAAGTGCAAAGTCCGGTAGCGACGCCTGCGGCCCCGGCGAACTGCAAAGCCCACGATTATTACGACAAGGTCGATCAAGCCACGACCAGTGATGCCGAATGGGGCAATGTACGCGCGTGCGCGGCTGCGGCGAATGACAACGATGTGCTGGCGACTTTGTTTGCGAACGGGCAGGGCGTGCCGCGCAATGTCGATCTGGCGACGCAGTACGCATGCCGCGCCGGTGGTGCGTACATGGAAGTGCAGTTGCGCATCGAACATTTGCAAGCCTTGCGCAAGCGCCCGTCGGATAAGCTTTACGATCAGTGCGACGATGCGACCAGCGGCTACATGATGGGGTTTTGCGCCAGCTACGCCAAGCGCCGGGCCGACAAGGTCAGCACCGACTGGTCTGCTCGCCTGCGCCGCCAGTTGCCGGCGCAACAGGCTGCGGCATTCGACCAGCTGGTGAGCGCAGGGAATGCCTTTGCCAGGGCGCGCCAGGATGAAATGGACTATCACGGAACGATTGCTGCGGCGCGTGCCATCGGCGCGGAAACGGAAGAAAAAGAATGGCTGCGCGAACATCTGGTGGCGTTCGAGAAAGGCAATGTCAAGCTGACGCTGCAGCAACAGTTGCCGATAGCCGACGCTGAACTGAACCGGCTGTACCGCGCCATCATGGCCAGGCGGTCCACCGATCCGGAACACCCGGATCAACTAGAAGATTCCACCGTGACCAAGGCCGATGTGCGCACGGCGCAGCGCCTGTGGCTGAAGTATCGCGACGCCTGGGTGCACTTTGCAGCGCTGCGCTATCCGGCGATGCCGGCCGACGCCTTGAAAGCAACGCTGACGCAATGGCGCGCGCAGCAACTCGGCAAGATCTGACAGGGCGACACAACGTGAAACGAAAAATACTGGCAACGGCGCTGGCCGGCATTGCAGGACTCGGCGCGGTGGCGTATTTCGCGGGCTGGATCAGCGCCACCGCGCCCGTCGCAAAACCGGGCAAAATCGCGGTGCTGCGCCAGGCCGACGCCCCGACGAAAATTGACTGGCAAGCCCGTGCGAGTGCGCTGGCTGGCAATTTCGCCGACCCATTCGGTGTCGTGATCGATTCGGCCGGCAATGTGCTGGTGTCCGACGACAGCGGCATCCAGCGGCTCACGCCTGACGGTCAGGCCAGCATCGTTGCCGCCGGCTTCGACACCCCCTCGGCAATGGCGCTCGACCGGCGCGGCAATCTGTACGTGGCCGATACCGGCCACCATGCGATCAAAAAAATCACACCCGCCGGCGTTGTCACCACATTGGCCGGCAACGGCAAGCCGGGTTACGCCGACGGCATCGGCGCTGCCGCCCAGTTCAACGGCCCGGTGGGCGTGGCCGTCGACAAGGCCGGCAATGTGTTCGTGACAGATACCTACAACGACCGCATCCGCCGCATCGCGCCCGATGGTACGGTCACAACGGTTGCCGGGAACGGCGCGCCTGGCGACGCCGACGGCGCCGTGCACAGTGCCGGTTTCGATACGCCGAGCGGCATTACGGTGGCGCCTGACGGCACGCTGTACATTGCCGACACCGGCAACGACGCCGTGCGGACCGTAACACCTGCCGGCCTTGTGACAACGCTGGCCGCACCGGCCGAGGGCGAGCGCCGGCCGATACTGAAACGCCCGGTCGGCATCGTCCGGACGCACGATGGCTACTTGTATGTCAGCGCCAGCAGCGGCGGGCGCATTTTGCAGTTTTCGCCAGATGGCACCTACCGCGCGCTGGAAAATGCCGACGCGCGGGGTGACGACCGGGCGCTGCGCCTGTACGGTCCGCGTGGTATTGCCGTGGAGCCCGATGGTAGCCTGGTCGTGGCCGATGCGAACGCGGCGCGCGTGCAGCGTCTCGCGCCGCCTGCCACCAGCGCACCGGCGCCGCAGGCTGTTATCGCGCAAGCGCCGATAAAAGGCCCGATGCCCTGGCCGATTGCACCGCAATTCGGCATCCATGAAGTGGTCGGCCTGATGGGCGAAGTGCGTGGCAGCTACGATGGCGAAAGCCGCGACCATTTCCATGGCGGGCTCGATGTGCGCGCCGACGTTGGCGACGAGGTGCTGGCGGTTGCCGCTTCAAAAGTCACCGACCCGTACGCCAACTGGGGTTTCGGCACGCTGACCGAAGGTTTCAGCCTCGGCACGATCTCGTATGTGCACATGCGCGTCGGCCGCACACCCAGCGGGCGTTCACTCGATCCCCGGTTCATTTTATTGCTGGGCGCCAAAGGCAAGCCCGAACGCGTGCGGGTGCCGCGCGGCACCAGGTTCGCTGTCGGCGACGCGCTCGGCACCGTCAACGCCATGGCCCACGTCCACCTCGATTACTACCCCGGCGGCCCAGCCACCAATCCAATGACACTGCCGTTTGTCGGCCTGATCGATACCATCCCGCCGCAGATCAACAGTATTGCGCTGTACGACAATGTCAGCGGGCGCCGGCTCGTGAAAAAGGAGGGCGGGCGTCTGCTGGTGCCGCGCGCAAACGGTGATGTATCCATTGTGGCCGACGCGTGGGATCAGATGGACGGCAACCTCGCGCGCCGCCGTCTCGGCCTGTACAAACTCGGCTATCAGCTGCTGCACGAGGACGGCACGCCACTGCCTGGCTTTGACAAGCCGCTGATCACGCAAACGTACGATCAGCTCCCGCGCGAGCGTGAAGCCGTGAAACTCGTGTATGCAGCCAGCAGCGGCATCCCGGCGTACGGCGCCAGGGCCACCCATTTTGCGTACACCATCAACAACACTTTGACAAACGGCGTGGCCGCACCGGGCAGCTGGAAAGTTGCCGATCTGGCACCGGGTAACTATATTTTGCGCGTCTATGCGGCTGATTATAGTGGCCTGGTGGCAACAAATGGCCGCGACCTGGCGTTCGTGCTTGAGTAAATCCGTGATAGACTTTGTCGTTCCGAGGAGCGCTGCGACGAATTATTTCGCCAGGCTCGGATGACAACACTGCGCTCACGTACCTTTTTCAACCATTGAAAGGAGGGCGTGATGAACGCCGTTTTCCAAGCACCACAGCAAGACTTGTCGCAAGCTTCCCACGACTACCACATCGCCGACATCTCCCTGGCCGCCTGGGGCGACAAGGAAATCCGCATCGCTGAAACCGAGATGCCGGGCCTGATGATGATCCGCGAAGAATACGCTGCCGCCCAGCCATTGAAGGGTGCGCGTATTACCGGCTCGATCCACATGACCATCCAGACCGCCGTACTGATCCATACGCTCGAAGCGCTGGGCGCCAAGGTCCGTTGGGCATCGTGCAATATTTACTCGACACAAGACCACGCTGCCGCTGCCATCGCTGCTGCCGGCACGCCAGTGTTCGCCGTCAAAGGCGAAACGCTTGACGAATACTGGGATTACACCCACCGCATCTTCGAATGGCCAGCAGATGCATCGGGCCCGGTCTATTCGAACATGATCCTCGACGACGGCGGTGACGCCACGCTGCTGCTGCACCTTGGCCAGCGCGCTGAAACCGATATTTCGGTGCTGGACAAGCCGGGTTCGGACGAAGAAATTTGCCTGTTCAATTCGATCAAGGCCCATCTGGCCATCGATCCGCAGTGGTACTCGAAGCGCCTGCCGCACATTTTGGGCGTGACCGAAGAAACCACCACCGGCGTGCACCGTTTGTACCAGATGCACAAGGAAGGCAAGCTGTCGTTCCCGGCCATCAACGTCAACGATTCCGTGACGAAATCGAAATTCGACAACTTGTACGGTTGCCGCGAATCGCTGGTCGACGGCATCAAGCGCGCCACCGACGTGATGATCGCCGGTAAAGTTGCCGTCATCGCCGGTTATGGTGACGTCGGCAAAGGTTCGGCCCAGGCCATGCGCGCACTGTCGGCGCAGGTGTGGGTGACAGAAATCGATCCGATCTGCGCGCTTCAGGCAGCAATGGAAGGCTACCGCGTCGTTACCATGGACTATGCGGCCGAACACGGCGACATCTTTGTCACCTGCACCGGCAACTATCACATCCTTACCGAGCAGCACATGCTGGCCATGAAAGACCAGGCCATCGTCTGCAACATCGGTCACTTCGACAACGAAATCGACATCGCCTCGATCAAGAAATACGAGTGGGAAAACATCAAGCCACAGGTCGACCATGTGATTTTCCCTAACGGCAAGCGCATCATCCTGCTGGCTGAAGGCCGCCTGGTGAACCTGGGTTGCGGCACGGGTCACCCGTCGTACGTGATGAGCTCGTCGTTCGCGAACCAAGTCATCGCCCAGATCGAACTGTTTGCCAACACGGCCAACTACCCGGTCGGCGTGTATGTGTTGCCGAAGCACCTCGACGAAAAAGTCGCGCGCCTGCAGCTCAAAAAGTTGAACGCGCAACTGAGCGAACTGACGGAAGAACAAGCCGCCTACATTTCGGTCAACAAGGAAGGCCCGTACAAGCCTGATCACTACCGCTATTAATTAGCAGCATCGGGGGCACCTCAGTGTGTCCCCTTTTTTTTGATTAAAATTTTCGACAATCCACGAGAGACCCCATGCGCCTGATTCTGACCTGGCTGATCAACACCGTTGCCCTGATGGCCCTGCCGTACCTGATGCATTCCGTCACAGTCTCCAACTTCTCCACCGCGCTGATTGCCGCGCTGGTGCTGGCGCTGGTCAACACCCTGATTCGTCCTGTACTGGTGGTGCTGACCTTGCCGGTGACGTTCCTGTCGTTGGGACTGTTTGTGCTGGTGATCAATGCGCTGCTGTTCTGGCTGGTGGCAACGCTGGTCGACGGTTTCCATGTTGCCGGTTTCTGGTCCGCATTCCTGGCCGCTATTTTGTACAGCATCATCTCGTGGGCCTTGTCGACTTTACTTCTGCGAAAAGATGGAAACAGCTAATTTCAGCATCGAGTTTTATCCGCCCAAGACGGTGGAGGGCGCCGACAAGCTGCGCATCGCGCGCGGCAAGCTGGCGCAGTTGAATCCGAAGTATTTTTCGGTGACGTTTGGCGCTGGCGGCAGTACCCAGCAGGGGACGCTCGACACCGTCCTCGACATCCAGGCCGAAGGCCATGATGCTGCGCCGCATTTGTCGTGCGTGGGCGGCACCCGCGCGTCAGTGCGTGCAATTTTGCAGGAATTCCAGCAAAAAGGCATCAAGCGGCTGGTGGCCTTGCGCGGCGATTTGCCAAGTGGCTACGGTGGCGCTGGTGAATTGCGTTATGCCAACGAACTGGTGGAATTCATCCGCGCCGAAACTGGCGACTGGTTCCATATCGAAGTGGCTGCGTATCCCGAAGTGCACCCGCAGGCACGTTCGCCGCAGGACGATCTGCAAAACTTTGCGCGCAAGGTGCAGGCCGGGGCCGATGCCGCCATCACCCAGTATTTTTATAATGCCGACGCGTATTTCCAGTTCCGGGACGCGGCGCGCAAACTGGGTGTCGATGTACCGATCGTGGCCGGCATCATGCCGATCACGAACTACACGCAGCTATTGCGTTTTTCGGACATGTGCGGGGCCGAAATTCCCCGCTGGGTGCGGTTAAAGTTGGCGAGTTTCGGCGACGATAGTGCGTCGATCAAGGCGTTTGGCGTCGATGTCGTCACGGCGCTATGCGAGCGCCTGCTTGCCGGTGGCGCGCCCGGCCTGCACTTTTACAGCATGAACCAGGCCGTGCCGACGATGGCGGTGTGGGAGCGCCTGGTCGCAAAATAGCATCCCGCTGTTTTCGGCAAGCTACCAACACTTGCCAAAACTTTGGGCACTTTCTATAATGAGAATCATTCTCAATTAACGTGCAGCGTAGGTGCATCGCCCTGCAGGAAAGTGCCCATGTTTGCTCTGCGTCGCCTGTTTGTCATCTGGCACCGCTGGTTTGGTCTCGCTGCCGCCATTTTCCTGTTTATTTCGGGTGTCACCGGTGCGTTTATTTCGTGGGACCACGAACTCGATGCGGCCCTGAACCCCACGCTGTTCCACGCGCAAACGGAAGGCCCCGCCTTGCCCGGCACCGAGCTGGCCACGCGCATCGAGCGCCAGGATCCGCGCATGCGCGTCACCTACATGCTGACCGATGTCGAGCCCGAACACACGTCGTTGATGTCGGTCGAGGGGCGCATCAACCCGGCCACCGGCAAGCCGTACGAACTCGGTTTTAATCAGGTGGCAGTCGACCCGGCCACCGGGACCATCCAGGGCAAGCGGCAGTGGGGCGAAATATCGCTTTCCCGCGAAAACCTGCTGCCATTCCTGTACAAACTGCATTACACGATGCACTTGCCGGCGGTTGGCGGGGTCGAGCTTGGCATCTGGCTGATGGGCCTGATTGCGATGGCGTGGGCGCTCGATTGCGCCATTGCGCTGTGGCTGTCGTTCCCGAGCTGGAAAGGCTGGCGTAAATCGTTTGCCTTTCGCTGGAAAGCCGGCGGCCATAAACTCAATTTCGATCTGCACCGCTCCGGCGCCGTATGGGTCTGGCTGCTGGTGCTGGTGCTGGCAATCACGTCGGTCTCGATGAACCTGGCGCCGCAAGTGATGCGCCCGCTGGTGTCGCAATTTTCCACACTGACGCCCACTGCGTTCGACACCATGACGCCGCAGCCGCCGGAAAAGCCGGTCGAGCCGACGCTATCGCGCGATGACGCCCTTACGCTGGCCCGCAATGAAGCCGCCAGACGCGGCTGGACCGCGCCGGTGGGCGGCCTGTTCTACGCGCCGGCATTCGGCGTGTATGGGGTCGGCTTTTTTGCGCCGGGCAACGACCACGGCGATGGCGGCCTGGGCAACAACTGGCTGTATTTCGATGGCCGCACCGGCAAGCCGGCCGGCGACTTCGTGCCCGGCAGCGGCACTGCCGGCGACATCTTCCTGCAAGCCCAGTTTCCACTGCATTCGGGCCGCATCATCGGCACCACCGGGCGCGTGATGATTTCCATCATGGGTGCGCTAGTCGCCATGCTCAGCCTCACGGGCGTGCTGATCTGGGCGCGCAAACGGAAAGCGCGCCGCGCTGCCTCCAGAGCGGTGAACGCAGGGACCCCCGTAACGATTAAGGCGCGTCCGGTACCCGGTTTGTCAGTGCCTGTCCATCTTCAAAAGCACTGAGGCTGGCAATGGTCGTGCGCATGATCTGGCCGATGGCTTCTTCGGTAAAGAACGCCTGATGGCCGGTGACGATCACGTTGGGAAACGACACCAGGCGCTGAATCACATCGTCCGTGATGATGGTCGACGACAAGTCCTGGAAGAATAAACTGGCTTCCTGTTCGTAGACATCGATGGCCAGGCCACCCAGCTGGCCGGTTTTCAGCGCCTGCACGGCAGCTTCCGTATCGATCAGTCCGCCGCGGCTGGTGTTGACTAAAATGCAGCCGCGCTTCAGGCCAGCGAGCGCGGCGGCATCGACGATATGCCGGTTTGCGTCGGTCAGCGGGCAGTGCAGCGAGACGACATCGCTGCAGGCCAATAGTTCATCGACGGGCAGATATCGGCCACCGAGTGCTTCAAACGCGGGCGCAGGGTACGGATCGTGGCCGACCACGGTGCAGCCGAAGCCGCGCATGATCTGCGCAAAAATCAGGCCGATCTTGCCGGTACCGATCACGCCGACGGTTTTGCCATGCAAGTCGAACCCCATCAAGCCATCGAGTTCGAAATTGCCGTCGCGCGTGCGCGTGCTGGCGCGGGCGATCTTGCGGTTCACGGCCAGCAACAGGCCAACGGCAAACTCGGCCACCGAGTACGGCGAATATTCGGTGACGCGCACGACGGCAATGTCGAGCCGGCGCGCGGCTGCCGCATCGATATGATTGAAACCGGTGGAGCGGGTGGCCACGATACGCGTGCCTTGCGCGGCAAGCGCGGCCAATACGCTCGCATCGACCTGATCGTTGACGAACACGCACACGGCGTCGCAGCCTTTGGCGAGCACGACGGTTTCCAGCGTTAACCTGTCCTGCAGGAAGCGCAAATCGTGGCGGCTGTCGGCAGCGGCATTGGCCAGCGACAGCAGCGATTGATCGTAGCGGCGGGTACTGAAGACAGCAGTTTTCATGGGACGTTTTCCGTAAAAATCACGTCGAGCGCGACGTCGAACGATGCCGGACTGAACACCGCGCGCTGCCCACTGTACGCCACGCCGACCGTCGCGGGGCGGATGGCTTCTGCCAGCGTTCTGTCATAAAACCCGCCGCCATAGCCGACGCGGTAACCGGCATCGGAAAATCCCAGGCACGGAATGACCAGTGCCGGAGGGCGCTCCACCATGCGCAAGCGGGCCGGCACCGTCATTCCCATCAGATCTTTCGCCATGTCCTCGCCGGGGGTCCATTCGGCAAACGCCAGCGCCCGGTCGCGCGCCAGCACCACGGGCAGAGCCAGCCGTACGCCTGCATCGGCCAATTCCGCGTACGCTGCCCGCAGGTCCGGCTCTCCGGCCAAGGGCCAGTAGACGCCCACGGCAGGAAACTGGCGCAACCGCCACCATGACAACAGCTGGGCGCCGATAGCGGCGTCCCACTGGACGCGGGTGGCCGGATCGATGACGGACCTGGCCTGTTTCAAGGCCTGGCGCAGCGCCTGTTTGGCCAGCGCGGCGGGGTCGGTAATGTCGGTATTCAAGGCTGGCGGCGGCATACTCACGCGTGGTATTCTTGATTCGCCAGTCATGGTTTAAATGTAGTGCACAGTGAGAGTGGCATCGATGGTTCCGTTGAAAATGTTAGTGGGCGCGCTGGTCGCAGCCTTTTCCTGTACTGCACTGGCGCAATCGTCCGATTTGCCCGAGCCGGACGCGCCCATGTATCGTCCAGTCCAGGAGGGAAATGTCGCGCCGGCAGTGCTGCAGGCCAGCCCTGCCGGTACTGCGACAAACGCCGACGATGACGTTTTCCTGCAACTGCGCGACGCCGTGCGCCAGAACGACCCCAACAAGGCTGCCGCGCTGGCGGCACGCCTGCCAAATTACGCGATCCCCGGCTATGTCAACTATTATCGGCTGAAACCGCGCTTGCGCGACGCCAGCGTCGATGAGGTGCGCGCCTATCTCACCCGGTACCGCGGCATGGCAATTGCCGACCGTATGCGCAACGACTGGCTGCTGGAACTGGGGCGCCAGCGCGACTGGGACAATTTCGACCGTGAATTCCCGCTGTTCGTGCTGAAAGACGACATGCAGGTGAAGTGCTACGCTCTGCAGTCGCGCATTGCCAGGGGTGAAAATGTGGCAGCCGATGCGCGTATATTGCTGCTCAGCCCGCCTGGTTATGGCGACGGTTGCGGCGGGCTCATCGCCCAACTTGCGCAAGCCAACCAGTTCAGCACCGACGATCTCCTCACTCAGCTGCGTCTGGCAGGCGAGATGCATGCCACCGGTCCGGCTAAACGGATTGCGCTGCTGCTGGGTGCGTCCGACACGCGGGCGGCGCAGGCGGTCGATGTGCCCGCGCTGGCGATGGCGCGCGGCATCGGTGCAAACCGTGCCGAGCACGAAATTTATCTGGTGGCCATCGGCCGCATGGCGCGCACCAGCGTCAAGCTTGCCAGTGTGGCGCTGGAAAAAAATTCGGCGCAACTGACGCCGGATGAAGTGGCCATTGGCTGGGCGAATGTCGCGCTGGCCGCGTCGATGACGCTGTCGCCGGACGCGTACGACTACTGGAAACGCACCGTCGGCGCGCCGCTGTCGAACGATCAGGCCGCCTGGAAAACTCGCATCGCGCTGCGCCGCGGCGATTGGAAAATGGTGCGCGCCACCATCGAAGCGATGCCGCCCTTGCTCCGTGCCGGCAACACCTGGGTCTACTGGCTGGCGCGCTCGCTGGCAAAGACGTCGGACGGGCGCGAGTCAGCCCAGCCGCTGTACACGCGCATCGCCGAGCAAAACAGTTTTTATGGCCAGCTGGCGATGGAAGAGCTGGGGCAATTGATCAGCATTCCGCCGTCCCCGGTTCCCCTCACGGCAGCCGAGCTGGCGCAGCCGGGCACCAATCCCGATTTGCGCCGTGCGCTGAAATTTTTCAGCATGCGCCTGCGCTTCGAGGGTACCCGCGAATGGAACTGGGCATTACGGTCGATGAACGAGCGCCAGTTGCTGGCCGCCGCCGAATTTGCGCGTCAAAACAATATCCTCGACCGCATGGTGAATACCTCCGAGCGCACGCGCACCGAGTTCGATTACACGCAGCGCTTTCCGGCGCCGCACAACGATCTGGTGCACCCGACCACGCAAAGCCTGAACCTCGACAAGGCCTGGGTGTACGGCCTGATCCGGCAGGAGTCGCGCTTCATGGTTGATGCGCAGTCCGGCGTGGGCGCATCCGGCCTGATGCAGGTGATGCCGGCCACCGGCAAGTTTGTCGCGGCAAAAATCGGCCTGACCGATTTCGTGCACGGCATGCTCAACGACCTGCGCACCAACATCACGCTGGGCGCCAACTACATGAACATGGTGCTGGCCAATGCCGACGGCTCGCAGGTGCTGGCCACTGCCGCCTACAACGCCGGTCCGGGCCGCTCGCGCACGTGGCGCGCCACGCTCGACCAGCCGATGGAAGCCGCCATTTTCATCGAGTCGATTCCGTTTACCGAAACGCGCGGCTATGTCCGCAATGTGATGAGCAACGCCACCAATTATGCGGCGCTGTTCGAGAACAAGCCGCAATCACTGAAAGCCCGGATCGGCACGATCACGCCGCGCGGCACGACCGCCGGCCTTCCTTGAAAACGACAAGAACAAGATGATGCGCAATGTAAAAGTAGTGGTGTTTGGCGGTACCGGTTTCATCGGCAGCCATCTGGTGGCACGGCTGGTGCAGGAAGGCGTTTCCGTGACAGTGGCCACGCGCCGGGCTGTCCACGCGCAGCACCTGGTGTTCTTGCCGGGCGTGTCCATCGTCGAAGCCAATATCCATGACGATGCCGCACTGGCAAAGCTGGTGGCCGGCGTCGATGCGGCCATCAACCTGGTGGGTGTGCTGCATTCGCGCCGTGGGACGCCGTACGGTCCCGATTTCAAGCGGGCCCACGTCGATTTGCCGCGCCGCATCGTCGATGCCTGCGCCGTGGCCGGCGTGCCGCGTTACCTCCACATGAGCGCGCTCGGTGCGGCGGTCGATGGACCGTCGATGTATCAGCGCTCGAAAGCTGCCGGAGAAGAAGCGGCGCGGGCGCATCCTGAAGTGGCTGCCACCATTTTCCGGCCGTCGGTCGTGTTCGGCCCCGGCGACAATTTTCTGAACATGTTCGCGCGCCTGCAAAGCAAGTTGCCGTTCATGCCGCTGGCGTGTGCCGAGGCCGATTTCCAGCCGGTGTACGTGGGCGATGTGGCAGATGCATTTGTCCACGCGCTGGGCGACCCGAAAACCCGCCATCTGGTGTTTCAGCTGGGCGGCCCGCAAATTTATGCGCTGGCCGACCTGGTGCGCCTGGCGGGACAATACAGCGGGCACGTACGGCCGGTGTTTGCTTTGCCGGAAGCACTGGGGCGCCTGCAGGCCTTGATTTTTGAAATGTTGCCCGGTACACCGATGATGACGCGTGATAATCTCGATTCGATGAAGGTCGACAATGTCCTCGACCCTGCCATCCAGGAGTCAACTGCCGCTGCGCTGGGCTTGACGCCGGTGGCGCTCGAAGCAGTGGCGCCGCGGTATTTATCGACAATCGACCGCCTCGACACTTTCCGCGCCCGCGCCGGCCGTTAATCCATTTTTATCCACGAGAGAGCCATGCAGACTACCGAACTCGATCCGATCCTGTCCCACACGCTCGACCGGGCGCGCCAGCCAGGCCTGACCCTGGTCATCGGTAACAAGAATTACTCGTCGTGGTCGATGCGCCCATGGGTGGCCGCGGTCGCGTTCGGCATCCCGTTCAATGAAGTGCGCGTGTTGCTCGATCAGCCGGAAACCACCGCCATCATCGCGCGCTTTTCGCACGCCGGCCGGGTGCCGGTACTGGTGGCAGGCGAAATCAGCGTCTGGGACAGTCTGGCCATTTGCGAGTACCTGGCCGAGCAATTTCCCGATCTCCACATGTGGCCGCAAGATGTCGCGGCGCGCGCGATGGCGCGTTCCATCACGGCCGAGATGCACAGCGGTTTTGCCGGCCTGCGCAGCGCCATGTCGATGAATATCCAGGCGTCGCTGCCGGGCCGCGGGCGCACCAATGAATCGCAGGGCGACATTGGCCGCATCTGCGAAGTCTGGGAAGACTGCCTGTCGCGCTTCGGCCACCACAATTTCTTGTTTGGCAATTTTTCGATTGCCGATGCGTTTTTCGCGCCGGTCGTCATGCGCTTCAAAACCTATGGCGTTTCGCTGGCGCCGGCACTGCAAGCCTATTGCGACCGCATGCAGGCCCATCCTGCCGTGGCGCGCTGGGTGCGCGAAGCAATGGCCGAAACCGAAAAAGCCGGTGCCCACGAAAACGATTTGCCCACGTGAGTTGTCGATGAAGTCTTATATCGTCGGCGGTGCGGTGCGCGATGCGCTGCTGGGACTGCCCATCAAGGACCGCGATTATGTGGTGGTCGGCGCCACGCCGGAAGCCATGCTTGCGGCCGGCTATAAACCGGTCGGCAAGGATTTTCCCGTGTTCCTGCACCCTGACACGCACGCCGAGTACGCGCTCGCGCGCACCGAGCGCAAGACCGCGCCCGGCTACCGCGGCTTCGCGTTTCACGCCGCGCCCGATGTCACGCTGGAAGACGACCTGGTGCGGCGCGACCTGACCATCAACGCGATTGCGCAGGATGACGATGGCGTGCTGTTCGACCCGTACGGTGGCCAGAAAGATATTGCCGCACGCATTTTCCGGCACGTCTCGATGGCGTTCACCGAAGACCCGGTGCGCATCCTGCGCCTGGCCCGCTTTGCCGCACGCTTTCCCGATTTCAGCGTCGCGCCCGAAACCAATGTCCTGATGCGCCGGATGGTCGACGACGGCGAGGTGGACGCGCTGGTGGCCGAACGCGTTTGGCAGGAGCTGGCGCGCGGGTTGATGGAGCAAATGCCATCGCGCATGTTCGATGTGCTGCGCGACTGCGGCGCGCTGGCGCGCATTTTGCCGGAACTCGACGCGCTTTGGGGCGTGCCGCAACCGCCCGCGCACCATCCGGAAATCGATACCGGCCTGCACGTGATGCAGGTGCTCGACTATGCGGCTTCCTGCCATTACGCGCTGCCGGTGCGTTTTGCTGCGTTGATGCATGACCTCGGCAAGGGTGTGACGCCACCGGAATACTGGCCGCGCCACCATGGCCACGAAGCACTGGGTTTGCCGCGCGTCGAAGCGCTGTGCGCGCGCCTGCGGGTGCCCACCGAGTGCCGCGACCTGGCTGTCATGACAGCACGCGAACACGGCAATGTGCACCGCGCGCTGGAACTGAACGCCACGACAATCGTCACACTGATGGTTCGTTGCGATGCTTTCCGCAAACCCGAGCGCTTCGCCCAGATGCTGCTGGCAGCCGAGTGCGATGCGCGCGGACGGATCGGTGGAGACCAGGATTTTCGCAGCAAACCGTACCCGCAGGCCCCCTATCTGCTGGCGGCGCTGGCGGCGGCACGCAGCGTCGATGCCGGTGCTGTGGCGCAGCAGTGCGGCGACAACAAGGCGCGCATTCCCGACGCCGTGTACCAGGCCCGTGTCAGCGCGGTCAAGGCAAGCTGGCGCCAGGACGCAGCAAGTACGCTAGAATAGTCTTTTTGTTGCAGCGCACAAATTAGGTGGCAAGCCATGGCTGACAAGCCGGAATCCCCTCCCGCAGTTGTTTCCACGCTCGTGTCTGGCAACGCCTTCAGCCGGTGGTGGAATCGCAAGCGCCGCGCCCCGGTCATCGTCAAGCAGTTACAGGAACGCGACCGCCGCCGCATGCTGCGCCACTTCATGGACCTTGACGACAGTGACCGCCTGCTGCGTTTCGGCACCGTGCTGCCCGATGAACAGGTCACCAAATACGTCGCAAAAATCGACTTTTCGCGCGATGTGGTGCTGGGCGTCTACAACAATGTGTTTAGATTGGTGGCAGTGGGCCATCTGGCGTTTGCGCCGAAAACCGAGGCGACCCAGAAGGAGCGCGTGGCCGAGTTTGGCGTGTCGGTTTCGAAGTCCGCGCGCGGTCTGGGCATCGGTTCGCGCTTGTTCGAACGTGCTGCGATGCATTGCCGCAACCAGGATGTCGATACTTTATATATGCAGTGCCTGTCGTCGAACCGCGTGATGATGCACATCGCGAAAAAGGCAGGCATGGAAATCAAGCGCGAGTACGGCGAAGCGGATGCCTATTTGCAATTGCCACCCCCCAATCCTGGCAGCGTGTTGCAGGAGGCGCTGGAGGAGCAGTTTGCCGTCATCGATTACACGTTGAAGGCGAACGCGCGGGCGGCGGTAAAGTGGTTCACGCCGAAAAAACGGAAGCCTTAGAAAACCACCAACGCGTCATCCTCGCGAAGGCGGGGACCCATAGCACCTGAAACCACCTCGCTTCAGTTTGATGTGTCAATGACGTCGCCGATATCGATGCTGTTTTACCTGCCATGGATCCCCGCCTCCGCGGGGATGCGCTACACCAGCGGCAACGCCGTGGTTTCCTTGATCTTCTGCAGTGCAAAGCTCGATTTTACGTCCAGCACCGCTGGGTGGCGCAGCAAGGTGGCCATCATGAAGCGCGAAAAATGGTCCATGTCTTCCACGTGGACGCGCAGTAAAAAATCCATCTCGCCGGTCATCGCATAACAGGCCACCACTTCGGGCCAGTTTTCCACCGAGACCGCAAAATCGTTGCGTGGGCTGCTGGGCTGCAAACGGCTGCTGGCTTGCCCCTCGCTATGCTTTTCCAGCCGCACATTGACGTACGCCAGCAAGCCGAGACCGATTTTGTCCGCATCGAGCAGGGCCACGTACTGGCGAATCACGCCAGCTTCTTCGAGGCGCTTGATGCGGCGCAGGCAGGGCGACGGCGACAGGCTGACTTTTTCCGCCACATCCTGATTCGACAGACGGCCATCTGCCTGCAGGATGGCAAGGATTTTGCGGTCTGTTTTGTCCAGTACGATCTTTGACATAATTGCTCCGATATTCGATTTATCCCGCAATTTTATTGCGCTTTTCTGTTGAACGGGACAATTGTTTGGCATTTTATGCCGGATGCGCAGGACTATACTGGGGCAACAAAATCAAGGAGACATTGCATGCAATTCCAACCCTGGGACAACCCGATGGGCACCGACGGCTTCGAGTTTGTCGAGTTTGCCGCCCCCGATCCAAAAGCCATGGGCGCGCTGTTCGAAAAAATGGGCTTTACCGCCATCGCGCGCCATCGCCACAAGGACGTGACCCTGTTCCGCCAGGGCGACATCAACTTTATTATCAACGCCGAGCAGGATTCATTTGCACAGCGCTTTGCGCGCACGCACGGACCCTGCGTCTGCGCCATCGCGATCCGCGTCGACGACGCCGCATTTGCCTACAAACGCGCACTGGAACTGGGTGCCTGGGGTTTCGACAATAAAAACGGCCCGATGGAACTGAACGTGCCAGCCATCAAGGGTGTCGGCGATTCGCTGTTGTATTTGGTCGACCGCTGGCGCGGCAAGGGCGCGGCCAAGGGTCAGCCTGCCAACGCCATTGGCGACATCAGCATTTATGACGTCGACTTCGTGGCCATTCCCGGCGCTGTTGCCAATCCGGTCGGCAGCGGCCTGACGTACATCGATCACCTGACCCACAATGTGCACCGTGGGCGCATGAAAGAGTGGGCCGGTTTTTACGAAAACCTGTTCAATTTCCGCGAAGTGCGTTACTTCGATATCGAAGGCAAACTCACCGGTCTGAAGTCGAAGGCCATGACGTCGCCGTGCGGCAAAATCCGCATCCCGATCAATGAATCGTCGGACGATAAATCGCAGATCGCCGAATACCTCGACGAGTACCACGGCGAAGGCATCCAGCACATCGCGCTCGGTACCGACGACGTGTACCACTCGATTCAAACCATGAAAAACGATGGCATCGCGTTCCAGGACACCATCGAAACGTATTACGAACTGGTCAACCGGCGCCTGCCGAACCACGGCGAAAACCTCGAAGAACTGCGCCGCCTGCGCATCCTGGTCGACGGCCACACTACCGACAATTCGCGCGAATTGCTGCTGCAGATTTTCACGCAGAACGTCATCGGCCCGATCTTCTTCGAGATCATCCAGCGCAAGGGTGACCAGGGTTTCGGCGAAGGGAACTTCCGCGCGCTGTTCGAATCTATCGAGCTGGACCAGATCAAACGGGGCGTACTCACAGACCCCGCGACTGCTGTCTGAGCTTTTCAAGAATAAATATGACGGAGACCGTTTAATGAATGCACCACTGGATAAATCGCAGCTGCTACCGCCCGAGCAGGAAATCACGCTCGAAGACAAATGGACACTGGAACGCGGCCGCGCGTTCATGACCGGCACACAGGCACTGATCCGCTTGCCGATGATGCAGCGCGAACGCGATGTTGCAGCTGGCCTGAACACGGCCGGTTACATCACCGGCTACCGCGGCTCGCCCGTCACGTCAGTCGACATGACCGCAGTAAAGGCCAAAAAACATCTGGAAGCGCACCATGTGCATTTTCATCCTGGCCTGAACGAAGACCTGGCCGCCACGGCGGTCTGGGGCACGCAGCAAAGCAATCTGTTCAAGGATGCCAAGTACGACGGCGTGTTTTCGATGTGGTACGGCAAGGGTCCGGGCGTCGATCGGTGCGGCGACGTGTTCAAGCACGGCAATAATGCAGGCAGCGCCAAATTTGGCGGCGTCGTCATTCTCGCCGGCGACGACCATGCCGCCAAGTCGTCGTCCACCGCGCACCAGTCCGACCACATCCTGACCGCCTGCGGCATTCCGGTGCTGTACCCATCGTCGGTGCAGGAATACATCGATTATGGCCTGCATGCATGGGCCATGAGCCGCTACACCGGTCTGTGGGTATCGATGAAATGCGTCACCGACATCATCGAATCGGGCGCCGTGGTGGACTTCGATCCGGACCGCGTGCAAATCAATGTTCCGACTGAATTTGCAATGCCCGCCGACGGCCTGAATATTCGCTGGCCGGACGCCATCCTGGACCAGGAAGTCCGGATGAACAACTATAAGTGGTACGCCGCACTGGCTTACGCGCGCGCGAATAAACTCAATAAAATCATCTGGGACAGCCCAAAGCCAAAGATCGGCATCATCACCGCGGGCAAGAGCTACCTGGATACACGCCAGGCGCTGGCCGATCTCGGCATCGACGAGCAGGCTGCCGCCGACATCGGTATCCGCCTGTACAAAATCGGCATGACCTGGCCGCTCGAGGCTGATGGCGTCCACGATTTCGCCAAGGGCCTCGATGAAATCCTGGTGGTCGAAGAAAAGCGCCAAGTGCTGGAATATGCGCTGAAGGAAGCGCTGTACAACTTGCCCGACGGCGAGCGTCCGCGCGTGGTCGGCAAGTTCGACGACAGCGGTGAATGGAGCAAGCACGGCAATCACGCCCACGCCGGCCACGGCGACTGGTTGCTGCCGGCCACGTACGAGCTGAACCCGGCGCAAATTGCCCGCGCCATTGCCAGCCGCATTTCGCACTACTGCGCCGGCCATCCGGTTGAGCAGCGCGTCAAAGAACGCATCGCTTTCCTGGAAGCCAAGGAGCTCGTGCTGAAAGCCGTGCCGGCGAAAGCCAATCCGGAGACCGATCGCACGCCGTATTTCTGCTCGGGCTGCCCGCACAATTCGTCGACGAAAGTACCGGAAGGCTCGCGCGCGCTGGCCGGCATTGGCTGCCACTACATGGTGCTGTGGATGGACCGCGAAACGTCCACATTTACGCACATGGGCGCTGAAGGTGTGACGTGGGTGGGGCAGGCGCCGTTCACGACGGAAAAACACGTGTTCACCAACCTGGGTGACGGCACGTACTTCCACTCGGGCATCCTGGCGATCCGCGCCGCCGTGTCGGCCAAGGTGAACATCACCTACAAAATTCTGTTCAACGATGCAGTCGCGATGACCGGCGGCCAGCAATTCGACGGCCCGCTCGACCCTGGCATGATCAGCCGCCAGATTGCTGCCGAAGGCGTGCATCCGATCATCGTCGTCACTGATGAACCGGAAAAATATCCCGATGATTACAAGTGGGCCGAAGGCGTGACCGTGCGTCACCGTTCCGAGTTGATGGATGTGCAGCGCGAATTGCGCGACATGCCAGGCGTGTCGGCGATGATTTATGACCAGACCTGTGCGTCGGAAAAGCGTCGGCGCCGGAAAAAAGGCGAATACCCCGACCCTGCCAAACGCGCTGTCATCAATGAAGCGGTGTGTGAAGGTTGCGGCGACTGCTCGGTGCAATCGAATTGCCTGTCGGTGGAACCGCTGGAAACAGAACTGGGCCGCAAGCGCCAGATCAACCAGTCGTCGTGCAACAAGGATTTCAGTTGCACCACCGGCTTTTGCCCGAGCTTCGTGACGGTCGAAGGTGGCTCGCTGAAAAAGCCGAAGAAAGCTGCGGCTGGCGAAAAAGCGCCACCAGCGTTGCCAACACCTGTGGTTCCCTGTACCACCGAGCCGTACGGCATCCTGATCACCGGGATCGGTGGTACGGGCGTCGTGACGGTGGGTCAGATACTCGCGATGGCCGCGCATGTCGAAGGCAAGGGCGCCATCGTGCTCGACATGAGCGGACTGGCGCAAAAGGGCGGTCCGGTGATGTCGCACGTGCGCCTTGCCGATCATCAGTCCGATCTGCACTCGACCCGCGTCGGCACTGGCAGCGCGAATCTGGTCATCGGCTGCGATTTGATCGTTACCGCCAGCCGCGATGCGTTGTCGCGTATGGGTGAAGGCCGGACGTTTGCCGCGATCAATTCCACCGGATCGTCGACTGCAGCATTTGTGCGCAACCCGAACTGGCAATTTCCCGGCGCGTCGGCGCAGGGCGAAATCGTCAAGGCGTGTGGCGCCGAGCGCGTGAACTTTATCGACGCCGGCCAGATTGCCACCACGCTGATGGGCGACGCCATCGCCACGAATATGTTCATGCTTGGTTACGCATGGCAAAAAGGGCAGGTGCCATTGGCGGAAGCGTCGATTATCAAGGCAATCGAGTTGAATGGCGTGGCGGTCGGCTTCAACAAATCCGCTTTCCTGTGGGGCCGCACGGCCGCGCATGATTTGCCAGCGCTGGTGAAAATGACGACGCCTGCGAAGGTCATTGAATTCAAGCGCACGCAAACATTGGAAGATGTAGTCAAACGCCGCGTGGAATTGCTGACGGCGTACCAGGATGCGGCGTATGCGCAGCAATACGTGGCGTTTGTCGAGGAAGTCCGTTCTGCCGAAGCGCGCCTGAACAGTGGCACGCGTTTGACGGAAGCCGTGGCCCGCTATTTCTACAAACTGATGGCGTACAAGGATGAATACGAGGTCGCGCGCCTGTACACCGATGGCGCGTTCAAGGAAAAAATCGCCAATATGTTTGAAGGCGACATCACCTTGAAATTCCATCTGGCGCCGCCGTTGTTTGCCAAAAAGGATAAACAGGGGCACCTGGTGAAACAGGAATTCGGACCGTGGATGATGAAAGCGTTCGGCCTGATGGCCAAGATGAAAGGGCTGCGGGGCGGTGCGCTGGATATCTTCGGTTACTCGGCGGAACGCAAGATGGAACGCGCGCTGATTGGCGAATATCGCGGCACCGTGGGTCGGTTATTGACAAAGCTGAATGGCGATAACCTGGCGCAGGCCGTGGCAATTGCCAGCATTCCGGAAGACATCCGCGGTTATGGCCACGTCAAGGAACGGCATTTGAAAACGGCAAAGGAAAAAGAAGCGACGCTGCTGGCGGCGTTTTTTGCTCCCGCCCCGGTTAATGCGTCACCCGGCGTGCACGCTGCGTAACAACCAACCCGCCACCCGGCGGGTTTTTTTATCGCTGTCGTCCGTTAATATTTTTGTCGTTTTTGGAAGACGATTGCACGAAATATCAAGAGTCGATAGCACGCCAGTAGCGCTGAATCTCCAAAGAAATTCATCCATATGACTGTGCTCGTAAGGTTGCTATCGACCCAGGCTGTGTAAAAACGCAAAAACTTGAAATTTTCGTGGGTGGGGTTACCCTTCCCAGTCGGGAGAAAATCGCATAGCGGCCGTTCTGAGAAACCGATTTTTTGTTATCGAATTTCATTCGCGTTTTTACACAGCCTGGGCCCGAAGCGGACCTAAACAATTCTGCCAAAACAACATCACCGTAGTGTCTTAGATAGCGACCTTTTGCATAAAAACCGAGAATGGGTCATCTGTATAATCGCCAAACGGGCCACGGCGGCGATAACCCATCCGTCCGTACAAAGCCAGAGCTTTGGGCATCGTAGGTCCCGTCTCCAGCATGAACGTTTTGCATCCGTGCTGCACTGCTTCTGCTTCCAACGCTTCGATTAAGCGACCAGCGACGCCTTGCCCGCGCGCCTGCGGACGAACGTACATCCGTTTTACTTCACCGTATTCCGGTTTGA
Organism: Pseudomonadota bacterium; assembly: GCA_030853745.1. Classification (GTDB taxonomy): domain Bacteria; phylum Pseudomonadota; class Gammaproteobacteria; order Burkholderiales; family Burkholderiaceae_D; genus JALYUM01. Next base: position 53,959 of record JALYUM010000050.1, read on the forward strand.
TTACGATGGCGCCACAGCCGATGATTTCTCCGGGGGTATTACGTACGACGGCAAACAATACACTCGGATGGCACAGCGAAGCTATGTCCAGTGCATATACATTCTCGGCTGGATAAAGCGAGTACAAGTAAGCGTCGAGCTCTCCAATAAGTTCATGAACCGCCGGTTGATCCGGGGTCTCGAATGCGATCCGCATACGTGCGCTTTCAGTTTTTAAAATGGGAATCTACCAGCTCCCAAGCCACGCAGTCTGAGAACGGCGCCTCGGGATATGACCGATTTTGGCCGAATCCGGCCGGCCGAATCAGCATAGCAGGTTGCCCGATTGAAAATCCAGCGATGGCCTCGACAGGCCGGTACCGACGCGAAGCGGCCGTTCGGCATTGACGAAAATGGCGATTCCCAGATCCAGTGCACAACTGGGTTATGTCAAATTGAAAGCGATGGACGCATTGCACACCCTGCTCCACCGGGACAGGCACGATGACACGGCCGCGGTTGAGCAAGAGGCGCCAGTAGCAGTTGCTGATCTTTTCAAGTCAAGAGGCGCCTACCTCAACAGGCTATCAATGCGCGTTCGGGATCGACCCAAAGATGAGCTCTTCAATCGCGCGACATTCATTACTTGGACGGCGCGCGACTGCTGAGTCAGATCATGGCTTGTTGTCCAGTTCAGGAATACCGCTGCTACGGTCTGCATACGCAGCCTGAAAACTGGGACGCTGCTGCCAACGCTGCCAGTACGCGTCCACGAATTCGAACCGCTCGTCCAGAGGCGTAGCATTGACCGGAAACTTCGAGAACGCGATTGCCGTTGCCAGGGTAATGTCGGCGAAGGTCGGTTCGTCGCCGCCCAGCAGCCACTTTTTTCCGTCCGACAGGTGCTGGTTCACCAGTGCAGCGTGGCTCAGCGCCTCCTTGCGGCAGTGTTCGCCCCAGGCTTCATTCTTCGTCAGTTCAAGCTTGAAGCCCAGGCCCGTGTGCAAAACGTGGAAGGCCGTGACGATGCGATACAGGATGTGCACCCATATGCGGTTATCCCACATATTGTCCAGGCCCTGCTCCAGCGGCGTCTCACCCATGATTTTGCGGCCAGGATAGGACTGGTCCAGGTAACGGAC